>JAAFGW010000276.1 GCA_010365175.1 Sulfuriferula multivorans
CTGGCGAGCCGATTACACTGCTGGACAGGCCTATCGCTTATGCGCGCAGCATGAGAAAGTGGCGTTGAGTGATTTACCAGCACGTAACTGGCTCGCTATAACCGGAATTGGCCACCCTCAGGGGTTTTTTGACATGCTGGAGGGCCGGAAAATTCGGTTCACCCCCCATATCTTTGCAGATCATTACGCGTTTAAGGAAGATGACCTGCCCGTTGACGGCGCAGTATTAATGACTGAAAAAGACGCGGTAAAATGCAAGGGTTTTGCAGGACCAGACTGGTGGGCGATTGCTCTCGAAGTCAGTCCTGAAAGCGGATTCAGTGACTGGTTGGGCACACGCTTCAAACAATAACAACATCAGCATGCGCACCGAGGGAGTAATAAATGGGAATGCAATACTCTGATTGGAGCGATCGTCGTCACCCCAGCCGCTGGATGGCCGAAACCGGGGATACGGGGTTTTGGGTTCCCGATCGCGCTGAAATCGTCACCCAGTTTTTCACTCGTTATTTGTTCTTCTCGCTGGCGGTCATCTACTTTTCAACACTGGACACCGTGGCACCGGCCCTGCTCACCATCGAGCAGCTGCTGGGTGCACTGGCTGTTTATTTCATCCTCAATACCTGGTTTTTCCGCCAGGCATTGCAAGGTGTTTCCTTACTGAAAATTCGCGCCGCCATGGCCACCGATCTGGTGATCGTCACCCTGTGCGTCATACATGACCCGAACACGATTCCACCGTCGGCACTGGCATTTTTGATGGTATTGCTCGGCAATGGCATGCGCTACGGGATGCGGCTGTTTGCCGAGGTGCTCGGCGGGGCATTCCTGGGCATGGCGGTCTCTTTTGCTATCCGTTATCGCCTGGGCGGGTTTGAGGTGAATGCGGGCGATGTGTTTTTTGGCGTATTCTGGGTCACGCTGGCCTTGTATGCCTACATCCTGATGGGGCGCATTGAGGGACAGCGTCGTCAGTTGGATTACCGCAGCCGGTTTGATGCACTGACGGGGTTACTCAACCGGCACGGCCTGCTGGCGGCGGCGGACAACGTTTTCGACACCGCAGACGAAAATACGCCCGCGACCGTACTGTTTGCCGACCTCAATCAGTTCAAGGCGGTTAATGATCGTTATGGTCATGGAGTAGGAGACCGCGTTCTGGCCGAATTCGCGCAGATATTCAGCGAATCGGCTGATATGGGGATATGTGGTCGTTGGGGGGGCGATGAATTTGTTGCTATTCTGCCGCAACGGGATGAGGCAGCCATCCGTCAGATATTTCAGCGCATCGATGCACGCACCCAAGCTTGGAGCAGCAGCAATGGCATACCGATGGCGGTGAGTCTCGGCGTAAGCCATGCACCGCAAGATGGCCACAATTTGATGACCTTGCTGTCGGTTGCCGATATCCACCTCTATAAAAGCAAGTCGCAACAAGCTGACACAGCCAAAGCGTCTCAACCTTACAGGACTCTCCTCGATGAACCCAAAGCTACTTGAAATCCTTGTGTGCCCGGTCTGCAAAGGTCCACTTGAGTGGAAAAAACCCGTGCTTGAACTGACGTGTCGAGCCTGCCGGATAGCCTATCCTATCCGTGACGACATTCCGGTCATGCTCCCGGAAGAGGCGCGTCCACTGGGGCCTGATGAAATTCACGGCAACAAATAACGATGCATTTTCGTGTTGTCATACCTGCGCGCTTTGCTTCCAGCCGTTTGCCAGGCAAGCCACTGGCGGATATCGGCGGGCGCCCCATGGTGTTACGGGTATTGGAGCGCGCCTTGCAGTCTGGGGCTGATTCTGTCGTCGTTGCGACTGATGATATTCGAGTGCAGCGGGTTGTCGAGGCCGCGGGTTATCAGGCCTTGATGACTTCCCCGGATCATCAGTCCGGCACCGAGCGTCTGGTTGAAGTGGCCGAATCCCTGGGCTGGTCGGACGACACGCTGGTGGTCAATGTACAGGGCGACGAGCCCCTGATCGAACCGGAGTTGATCCGCGAAGCTGCACGTCAGTTGGTGTTGCATAGTGATGCGGTGATGGCGACGCTGGCGCATCCGATTCACGATCACGCCGACTTCATCAATCCCAACATCGTTAAGGTGGTGGCTGATGAAGCGGGCTACGCGGTGTACTTCAGCCGAGCACCGATTCCCTGGCCGCGTGATGCCTTTGCCGCGCAAGCAGCCATGCCTCACGAGCTCGGCGCCCTGCGGCATATTGGTTTGTACGCTTACCGCGCAGGGTTTTTGCGCACCTATTTCGGCCTGGCAGCTTCCCCGCTGGAGCGATATGAAATGCTTGAGCAGCTCCGGGTGCTATGGCACGGACACCGCATCAGCCTTGGGATTACGCCGACAGAACCCGCACCGGGAGTCGACACCCCAGAAGACTTGGAGCGCGTGCGACGGCTGTTTGCGGCAGGCTGATTTGAGTGGGGTGAATCCCTGAATAAAATTTTTTAAGTGTTGCTTGGGTAAAGCTTGGCTTAGTCTATTCAGGTTTTTTCCAATCCAAATACCTAGGGAGACTGCAATGCGTATGATTCTGTTGGGAGGCCCCGGCGCGGGCAAGGGCACACAAGCTAATTACATCAAGGAAAAATTCGGCATCCCCCAGATTTCCACCGGCGACATGCTGCGTGCACAAATCAAGGCCGGGTCCGAGCTTGGCATGAAGGCCAAGGCCATCATGGATGCAGGCGGTCTGGTGTCTGACGACATCATCATCGGCATGGTGAAAGCACGCCTGACTGAAGACGACTGCAAGAACGGCTATCTGTTCGACGGATTCCCGCGCACCATTCCGCAGGCTGAGGCGATGAAGGCTGCTGGCGTACCGATTGATTACGTGGTCGAAATTGATGTCGCCGACGAAGAAATCGTCAAGCGCATGTCGGGCCGTCGCGTGCACCTGGCCTCGGGCCGTACCTATCACGTGGTGTTCAATGCGCCCAGGGTGGCTGGCAAGGATGACATCACCGGTGAAGACCTGATCCAGCGCGACGACGATACCGAGGAGACGGTGAAAAAGCGCCTCGAGGTTTACCATGCACAGACCGAGCCGCTGGTGAAGTATTACGGTGACTGGGCCGCACGCGGCGAAGCCGGCGCACCCAAGTATGTGAAGGTTGCTGGTGTCGGCAAGGTCGATGGCATTCGCGATTCGATTTTTGCTGCACTGGGCTGATCCGGAGTAATTTAACGATGCCGCAGAAGATTTCCCCCATGACCGATACCGAGCGCTGGATAGTCCAGCAGTCGGTCAATGAACGGTACAAAAGGGAAGTCGTGGTGCAGGATGTCGAAACCGAGATTCGACTGTATATCGATGATCGAGAATTGACACTGTGCCCGGGGTTTTACTGGAACGAGCAGGGTTGCCATTTCGTTCTTTCCAAAACCGGCGACTCGCGTTATCGCAGCATGTTTTTCTATCGCATCCGCGATCGTTTTTCGACCGGACGCGAAGAGTACGACGACATCGGCGATTGTGTAACGACCCTGTTGAAAATGCAGGCCGACGAGGAAGCCAAGCGATTGGCCGAAACAGAACCGTCCGGCAACAGTTGAATTAAACAAGCCAGCCCCGATTGATATTCCGGCGCTGGCTTTTTGTTAAGTAATTGGCCGATACGCGGCCCAAAAAATAAACAAGGAGACAACAGCATGGCAACAAAACCCGCAGCCAAGAAAGCAGTAGCCAAGAAACCTGCCGCG
>JAAFGW010000277.1 GCA_010365175.1 Sulfuriferula multivorans
CATCAGTCCATAGCAGGACAGGATCAAATTCAACCCAGGCTATGTTCATTGCAAGCGCACCCTGGGATCAGCCCACGAGTAGGATATGTCGGTGAGGATGAGCCCCACGATATAAAGGAAGGAGCCAAGGAACACCATGGCGCGCACCACCGAAAAATCCTGCGCCTGGATCGCATCAATCGTGTAGCTGCCCAGTCCGGGAATGCCGAAGAAGGATTCGGTGATCAGACTCCCCATGAACAACAGTGGCAACACCACCACCGCACCGGTCAATATCGGGATCATGCCGTTCTTCAATACGTGGCGGAACAACACCCGCACCTCGGATAGGCCCTTGGCGCGAGCGGTCCGTACATAGTCCTTGCCGATTTCCTCAAGGAAAATCGTGCGATACCAGCGCGAACCGCTGCCGATGCCTGCCACCACGCCAATCAGTACCGGCAGTATGATGAATCTAATCCCGTCAATGCCGCCTGAGAAGCCCGAAATCGGCAGCAAATTCCACAGCTTGGAAATGAAGTACTGCCCCGCAATGATGTAGAACAGGCCCGAAATCGACATCAGCACCACGCACAGCACCACCCCCCACAGGTCGAGATAAGTGGAACGAAAAAATACCATCAGCAAGGCAAAAGTGATGTTGACCAAGAGGCCGATGACAAACACCGGCAGCGCAATCGCCAGACTCGGCCCCATGCGGGTGCGGATTTCATTGCCGATATTGCGGCCGTCGTCACCCTTGCCGAATTCGAACACGAACATCGCAGCCGAATGCTTGAAGAAAATCGTATCGGTAAGCTGCGCGCTGCCGCTGGCCTGAGAATTCAGCAGCAACGGTTTATCGTAGCCGTGCTCAACTTTCCAGCGCACGATGGCGTCAGGCGTCACATGTTTGGCGCCCAGTTGCAGTCGCGCCATATCGTCCGGTGTGTTGACGACGAAGAACAGCGTGAAGGTCAACAGGTTCACTCCGATCAGGATCGGGATGGCGTACAGCAGTCGCTTAAGGATATAGGCCAGCATCAGGCGGTTGTCCTCTCACGGCGACGCCACGCAATGAATGCAGGCGCAATCACGATCACCAGCGCGCCCACCAGCAATCCGATCGGCCACAGCACGGGGTGATTCCATTCGGCACGGCGCGTGTCGCGCAGTGCCGGATCAATGCGCCGGTACTTGAGCGTGTTGTTGGCCATCAGATTGGGTTTGACGTTATATACCCAGCCATGGCGCAAGCCAAATGACTTGGGATAGTAGGCAAAGATCCATGGCGCATCGCGGCGCACAATTTCCAGCATGGCGTCGATCACCTGCTGGCGCTCGGGACCGTTATCCATGTCCTTCATCCGCTCGAACAAGCGGTTGAACTCGGGACTGTCATAGTTCGTTGCGTTCTCGCCGCCGGTGCCGACTTTCTTGTGCGGGCCATACAGCAGGAAAAAAAAGTTTTCCGGGTCAGGGTAATCGGCATTCCAGCCCAACTCGAATAATTGGGTATTACCTTTGCTAATTTTGTCTTGAAAACGGTTGTAATCGGTACCACGCACGACCAGTTGCACGTTGAGTTTGTCGAGTTGCTTCTTCATCCAGTCGAGCCGCGACTTGGCATCGGGGCCGCTCGCCGTGGTGTCGAAATACAGCACCAACGGTACGCCGGTTTTGGCATCACGGCCATTTGGATAGCCCGCCTCGGCCAGTAGCTTGCGAGCAGTTTCGATCGAACGCCGCGCTATCTTCCCGCCACGATCTTCGTATACGTAGGGATTCAGACCGGCCACCCCTTCGGTAAAACCAAATAAACCCGGGGGTATCGGTCCCTGTGCTGGAATGCCACGACCATTACGGAAAATTGAAATGTATTCGTCGTAGTCAAATGCAATCGAGAGCGCCTGTCGCAACCTCTGTCGGTCTTTGCCTAAACCGCCCACCACCGGGTCCAGCATGTTAAATCCAACATAGAAAATAGATGTTTCAGCCGTCGTGAAAAGTTGAATATCCTGCCTACGCATGCTGTCGGTGAGCTGCGGATCGCCACCGGCCGAAAACTGCACCGCCTGATCGAAACTATCCGAGCTGATGCCAGAGCTGTCGTAATAGCCCTGCAGAAATTTGCTCCAGTAGGGGATGATTTCCTTTTCCAGGCTGAATACTGCGGCATCGACCAGCGGCAGCGGCTTGCCGGCATCAACCAGCAGACCTGCCTGGCGATCCGCCTCTTCGCCGTCAGCCGGATAAGTTTCACCGTGGAAAAACGGGTTCTTCTTCAACACCATGCGGCGGTTCGGATTGTTTTCGACCAGGTAGAAGGGACCGGTTCCCACCGGCTGCCAGTCGAGCGTTAGATTTTTTTCCACCATGCCGGGCTGCGCGTAGAACACGTCGGCCTCCCACGGCACGGGTGCAAAAAACGGCATCGCCAGCCAATAGACAAATTGCGGATATTTACCCTTGATTCGGATACGGTAGGTATGGGCATCCACCACCTCGGCCCCGACCAGTGGAAAGTCATTCAGATTCAGCTCTGCATCGGGCTGTGCCTTGGCGGCTTTTTCCAGCGTCTCGCCGAGTGCTTTCAGACCCACAATATGGTCGGCCATCAGGCCAAAGATCGGGGAGCTGAGTCTGGGGTTCGCCAGTCGTTTGATCTGATACACGTAATCCGCAGCCCCCAGCTCACGGGTGCCGGTGTGCTCAAAATCGCTGATCTGGCTTTTGCCCGCAACATCGGCGGCATGCATCGCGTGGTAGCGATAGTGGCCCGTCGCATCGCGCGCAAATGCCGGATGCGGCTGATAGCGGATGCCGGGGCGTATCCGGATTTCATACACGCTTTCGGCAATCTGGCTGGATGGTGCATCGCCGGGTAACACTGTGCCGGTGGCATCCAGATATCGCGGCTGTGGTACGTCCTCTGCGGTCAGGGGAATCAGCGTGTAGGGACGCTTGAGAAAGTGATACTGCAGCGGAGGCTCGTATATCTGGCCGGTGAACTCTGCTTCGTTCGCACTATAGGAGCGTGCCGGATCGAGGTGCTTGGGTCGTTCGGAAAAAGCGCTGTACACCACATTGGCATCTTTGGCGCTACCGGGATAGGGATTGTTCCAGTTGTCGGAACAGCCTGCCAGTAAGCTCAGGCCTATCCCCAGCAGAACCGTCTTCAATAAAGTTACCCCGATGCGCGTCATCTCGCCAGTGTACCCAAGCACGGCGCCAACGTCAGCCGTTATAATCACGCGTTACTCAACTCTTCGAGACCATCATGGGATTTCTTGCAGGCAAGCGTTTATTAATCACCGGCGTGATATCCAATCGTTCCATTGCTTATGGCATTGCCAAGGCATGCAAGCGTGAAGGCGCAGAACTTGCCTTCACGTATCAGGGTGAGCGCATCAAGGACCGTGTCACCGAGTTCGCCAAGGAATTTGATTCCAGCTTGGTTTTCCCCTGTGACGTTGGCAGCGATGAGGAAATAGATGCGCTGTTTGTCGGGCTGGGTAAACACTGGGATGGCTTTGATGGTCTGGTTCATTCCATTGCGTTTGCACCAAGAGAGGCACTTTCCGGCGACTATCTTGATTGTGTCACCCGTGAAAATTTTAGAGTTGCGCATGACATCAGTTCCTACAGCTTTGCAGCGCTGGCCA
>JAAFGW010000278.1 GCA_010365175.1 Sulfuriferula multivorans
ACTGTTCTTGCAGGATTGGATGACCGCTCAACAGATGGAAAAACAGGTAGCATGAACCCCACCCGTTGGAAGACGAAAAACCGGGGGAAGCTCAAGAGACCGATACCGTGAAACTTAACTACAACAGACTGGGATTCGGCGATTTCCGCGCGCAGTAGTAGAATGCTGCCTCGGTTCTGAGGAGCGCTACGACAGTTTTCCCGCTGGGCTCCAGGTGTTTTTCTTGTAACTTCGCTTTGTTTGCGGGAAGAATGCTAGCGGCTGGATTGACAGCCGTTTCAGATCACCCGCCAAATTTTGGGCGAGCATCTCGCCCCCTCGTGCTGAGGAGCGCTGCGACTGTTGCCGGTTCACTCCGTATCAACAGCCAGGCTCAGCGCGAGTGACGTTTCAACTGCGCTTGTTGACTTGCAGCGGTTTTGCGGGCGAACGAGCATGCACTCCCGACCGCTGTCATTCAAGGAGTTTCACCATGAATGCAGTAACCACCCTATCAAGCTTTAACGATTACATCATTGCCGACCTGTCACTGGCTGACTGGGGACGTAAAGAAATCAAGATCGCCGAAACCGAAATGCCGGGCCTGATGGCTATTCGCCAGGAATTCGCGGCAGCACAGCCCCTGAAAGGCGCGCGTATTACCGGCTCTTTGCACATGACCATCCAGACTGCGGTGCTGATGGAAACATTGACGGCCCTGGGCGCTGAATTGCGCTGGGCATCGTGCAATATTTACTCGACCCAGGACCACGCAGCAGCAGCCATGGCGGCTGAATGCATTCCGATCTTTGCGGTCAAGGGCGAATCGCTGACCGATTACTGGAATTACACCCACAGCATCTTCGAGTGGGCGGATGGCGGCGATGGCTCAAGCATTTATAGCAACATGATTCTTGACGACGGTGGCGATGCCACCCTGCTGCTGCATCTGGGCGCCCGTGCCGAAAAAGACCTCTCGGTGCTGGCCAACCCCACCAGCGAGGAAGAGCGCGTGCTCTACGCAGCGATCAAGGCCAAAGTGGCGATCGATCCGACCTGGTATTCGGTGCGTCTCGCTGCAGTGAAAGGCGTGACCGAGGAAACCACCACCGGGGTGCATCGCCTGTACCAGATGCACGCCAAGGGTGAACTCAAGTTCCCGGCGATCAACGTCAACGATTCGGTGACCAAGTCCAAGTTCGACAACCTGTATGGCTGTCGCGAATCGCTGGTCGACGGCATCAAGCGCGCGACCGATGTGATGATCGCCGGCAAGGTTGCGTTGGTCGCGGGTTATGGTGACGTGGGCAAGGGTTCCGCACAGGCCTTGCGCGCGCTGTCTGCCCAGGTGTGGGTAACTGAAGTCGACCCCATTTGTGCATTGCAGGCTGCGATGGAAGGTTATCGCGTGGTGACCATGGAATACGCTGCCGACAAGGCCGATATTTTCGTTACCGCCACCGGCAACTACCACGTCATTACCCATGACCACATGGCCGCCATGAAGGACCAGGCCATCGTCTGCAACATTGGCCACTTCGATAATGAAATCGACGTCGCCGGCATCGAGAAGTACGAGTGGGAAGAAATCAAGCCGCAGGTCGATCACATCATCTTCCCGGATGGCAAGCGCATCATCCTGCTGGCCCAGGGTCGTCTGGTTAACCTGGGCTGCGGCACGGGTCATCCCTCGTATGTCATGTCGTCGTCGTTCGCCAACCAGACCATCGCCCAGATGGAGTTGTGGCAGGAGCGCGATTCTGGCAAATATCCGGTCGACGTCTACACGCTGCCCAAGCATCTGGACGAAAAGGTTGCGCGCCTGCAACTGCAAAAGCTCAACGCGCAATTGTCCGTGCTCACCGATCAGCAGGCCGACTACATCGGCGTGCCCAAGCAAGGTCCGTACAAGACCGATCACTACCGCTATTGATTCGTCTCACCTGAAGGAGCGCATATGCGTCTACTGCTGCTATGGATACTGAATGCCATTGCCTTGCTGGCGGTGACGTATGTGTTGCCTTCGATTCAGGTGTCGAGCTTTGGCACGGCGCTGCTTGCCGCGCTGGGGTTAGGCCTGATCAATACACTGGTGCGGCCTGTGCTGGCGATCCTGACCTTGCCGATCACGGTTATTACACTCGGCATTTTTTATCTGGTGTTGAACGGCTTGTTGTTCTGGCTTGCCAGCGCGTTCATTCCTGGATTTGAGGTGCATGGCTTCGCTTCGGCAATCGTCGGCGCCATTCTGTACGGGGTGATCGCCTGGGCACTGTCTGCACTCATCCCAAACAATAAAGGTTGAAACATGACCGAACGTACCTTCAGCTTTGAATTCTTTCCGCCGAAGACGGCAGAAGGCATGGACAAGCTGCGCGCCACGCGCGAACAGCTTGCCCAGCTCAAACCCAAATTCTTCTCCGTCACCTTTGGTGCCGGAGGATCCACTCGCGACCGCACGCTCGAAACCGTGCGCGACATTCAGGCTTCTGGTAGCGCGGCTGCCCCGCATCTGTCGTGTATTGGTTCAACCGAAGAGAGCATTCGCGAAATACTGACCGAATATAAAAGTCAGGGCATCCGCCATCTGGTGGCCCTACGCGGTGATTTACCTTCAGGCAGCATGGATGCGGGCGAATTTAATTACGCCAACGAACTGGTGGCTTTTATCCGCCGCGAAACCGGCGACTGGTTCGAAATTGAAGTCGCGGCTTATCCCGAAGTGCACCCGCAGGCGCGCTCATACACTGCAGACCTGGTCAACTTCAAGCGCAAGGTCGACGTCGGTGCGAATTCGGCGATCACGCAATATTTCTTCAACGCCGATGCGTATTTTCGGTTTGTCGACGATGTGCGTGCGCAAGGCGTCAGCATTCCGATCGTTCCCGGCATTATGCCGATCGGTAATTATGTGCAGCTGGCGCGTTTCTCGGATGCCTGCGGCGCAGAAATCCCGCGCTGGCTGAGGAAGAAGCTGGAAACCTATGGCGACGACATGGCTTCGCTGCGTGCATTCGGGCTGGATGTCATTACCGACATGTGCGACCGCCTGCTGGTGGGCGGCGCGCCGGGCCTGCATTTTTACACCATGAACCAGGCCGGCCCCACCACCACGATCTGGCAAAGGCTGGGCCTCTAAACTTGTGACCCATGTCCACCCACAAGGCCCGCTTTTAGCGGGCCTTGTGCATCGTGCTGCGTCGCTGTGTGCTCGGCAGGCATGTAAAATTGGCGGCTTGTCCTTCATCGCGTACCAATCATGAATGCCTTGTGGATACTGGCCCTGCTCATCCTGATTTCCGGAATATTTTCGCTGGCGGAAATGGCGCTTGCGTCGTCGCGCCGAGCCCGCCTAAACCAGCTGGCTGAGACGGGAAATAATGGTGCGGTGGTTGCGCTCGCCATTAAAGACCACCCAAGCCGGTTGCTGGCAGCTAGCCAAACGGGCATTACCGCTGCGGCATTGTTGATGGGAATTTATGGCGAATCGGCTCTGTCGGCTTCGATTGAGTCTGTCATCGGGGCCAATGTGCCTGCCCTGGCCGACTGGCAGTCGACCATTGCCTTTGCCATCACCATCGTGATCGTCACGGCGGTATCCATCATTCTTGGCGAGATCG
>JAAFGW010000279.1 GCA_010365175.1 Sulfuriferula multivorans
CGATGCTAGGCGCGGAGTGCGCCGTGTGGCGAGCCACACAAGCGATTCGCAACGACGCAGCGCGCCCAAGCCCAGCGAGTCAAATGTTCATGTTATTTAGGAACAGGCTCTAAGTCCATCACAAATGATTGAATGGGCAATCCGGTTTCATCGTGAAACTCGGCGGCGGCTGCCACCCCCAGGCGCGCCACGGCATCGGCGTCAAGCGAAGGGGCTCGATAGGCCGCATACATCGCACCCAGCGCATAGGGACTCCCACTTCCATAAGCATAAAAGCGCGAAAACTCCTGCACCGTGCGGTGCGCCGCAACGCCGAAAATGCCATGCGCGTTGGCGATCAGTACATCCATGCGCGTTGACTCGAGATCTTCTTCTTTGTCTTCGCCAGTTTGCAGATAGTACTGTTCTTTCAGCACGGCATGCATCTGATTCCACACGCGAAAAATTTCTTGGGTGGAGCTGAATTCAGGGGCGGATTCCAGATTGTCGAAATAATCCACCAGTATCAGTTTGAACGTCGCTGATCCCGTAATTGCTACGAGACTATCGCCTACGCGAATGATTTTTTCATGGTTGGTCACGTAGGCAGCTGACTCCTTACCACAGCCCCACTTCGTCAGCGTATCGGCGGCAATCGCGATGCGCCCATCCTTCTTGACGACCGTGACGGTAGTCATTGCCTAACCGTAATGACACACGTAGTGATAGGGCTCACTCACAACTTCGATATCGAAGCTGGAATGAGCCGGAACCTTGAACGACTCCCCGGCGCTGTAGGATGTCCACTCGTGTTCGCCTGCCAGTTTGACTCGGCATGACCCTGCAACAGATTCCATGATTTCCGGAGCACCCGCGTTGAAAGTCAGCGTAGCCGGAAGAATCACCCCTAACGATTTTTTGCTGCCATCTTCAAGCGTGATGCTGTGCGACACGCACTTTCCATCGAAATACACATTGGCCTTGGAAACGACCGACACATTATTGAACTGACTCATGCTGATTTTTGATCTCGAAAACTGGATTTAACCGGCGTTGCGCTTCGCCGCAATTCGCAAACGCAACGCATTGAGTTTGATAAAACCGTTTGCATCGATCTGGTCGTAAGCACCGGCATCATCCTCGAACGTGGCAATGGTGGGATCAAACAGGGAATCGGTTTTCGAATCACGTGCAACGACCATGACGTTGCCCTTGTAGAGCTTGAGACGCACCGACCCGTTAACGTGTTCCTGGGTGTTATCAATCAGCGCTTGCAGCGCAAGACGCTCGGGACTCCACCAGTAACCGTTGTAAATCATGCTCGCGTAACGCGGCATTAACTCGTCTTTCAGGTGGCCCGCTTCACGGTCGAGGGTAATCGACTCGATCGCGCGGTGAGCCTTGAGCATAATCGTGCCGCCAGGTGTTTCATAACAGCCCCGGGCCTTCATGCCGACATAGCGGTTTTCCACCAGATCGAGACGACCGATGCCGTGCTTGCCGCCGATTTCATTCAGCTTGGCCAACACTTCATGCGCACGCAAGGTCTCGCCATTGATTGCCACCACGTCGCCACGCGCAAAATCCAGCGTAATGTACTCAGCCGCATCCGGCGCATTTTCCGGCGACACGGTCCAGCGCCACATGTCTTCCTCAGCCTCGGCACTGGGGTCTTCCAGATGGCGACCTTCGTACGAGATATGCAGTAGATTGGCATCCATGCTGTAGGGCGAACCGCCCTGACGGTGCTTCATGTCGATCGGGATACCATGTGTTTCCGCATAGGCGAGCAGCTTCTCGCGTGACAGCAGGTCCCATTCGCGCCAAGGTGCGATTACCTTGATGCCCGGCTTCAATGCATACGCGCCGAGTTCAAACCGCACCTGGTCGTTGCCTTTTCCGGTGGCGCCATGGCAAATGGCATCGGCGCCAGTTTCATTGACAATATCGATCAAACGCTTGGCGATCAGTGGCCGCGCAATTGAGGTGCCCAGCAAGTATTCGCCTTCATAAATGGTGTTGGCGCGGAACATCGGAAACACGAAGTCGCGAACGAATTCTTCGCGCAGATCATCAATATAAATATGCTCCGGCTTGATGCCAAATTTCAATGCCTTGGCACGCGCCGGCTCCAGCTCTTCACCCTGCCCCAGGTCGGCGGTGAACGTCACCACCTCGCATTGGTACGTGTCCTGCAGCCATTTTAGAATGACCGAAGTATCAAGGCCGCCAGAATAGGCCAGCACAACTTTTTTAATGTCGCTCATAGGGTTTGCTCAGTGAGTGGTTCCAGATGTATTGGTGTCGATTATTTCGACCAGCCCGGGGAAGCCCCCGACTTTCAGGATGTCAAGATTGGTGGCCTGGCTGGCCTTTTCGATTTCGATGCCGACGACGCGGCCATCCGCTGACATGTTGAGTACGATGCCCGCATGCGCTTCCCACGTATGCGCCGGGCTTTCAGGACTGATTTCAACATAGAGTGAATCCATGTCCTTGAAGTAAGCAATATTCATAGTCAGCTTTCCACTTTTCCGAGTAGCAAAAACTCCATCAGCGCTTTTTGCACATGCAGACGGTTCTCGGCTTCATCCCACACGACTGACTGCGGGCCGTCGATGACTTCTGCGGTGACTTCCTCGCCACGGTGTGCCGGCAAGCAATGCATGAAAACAGCATCGGATTTCGCCACACCCATCATCTCGGCATCCACCTGCCAGTCGGCGAAATCTTTCATTCGCTCCTCATTCTCGGCTTCCCAACCCATGCTGGTCCACACATCGGTGGTCACAAGATCGGCGCCACGACAGGCATCCATCGGATCGACAAAACTCTCGAAGTGATCAGTGCCATAGAGGCCTGCACGTTCCGGCTCGACTTCGTAACCGGCCGGTGTTGACACATGCACATTGAAATCGAGCACCTCGGCCGCTTGCAGCCAGGTGTTGCACATATTGTTGGAGTCACCAATCCACGACACCGTCTTGCCCTGGATGGAGCCGTGATGTTCGATGAAGGTAAAAATGTCAGCCAGGATCTGGCAGG
Organism: Sulfuriferula multivorans; assembly: GCA_010365175.1. Lineage (GTDB taxonomy): Bacteria > Pseudomonadota > Gammaproteobacteria > Burkholderiales > Thiobacillaceae > Thiobacillus. The sequence goes on from JAAFGW010000279.1 coordinate 3,025, forward strand.
GATGGTATTCATTGGTGAGACCGTTGATTACCGGCACGCGCGAGTGCGCTGCAAACCGCTCGATGATGTCCTGTTCAAAGGTACGGATCATCACAATATCGACCATCCGCGAGATCACCTCGCCCGCATCTTCCACGGGTTCGCCGCGACCCAGTTGGGTATCGCGCGTGTTCAGATAAATCGCCGATCCGCCCAGCTGATGCATGCCGGCCTCGAAGCTCAACCGGGTACGGGTTGAGCTTTTCTCGAAAATCATCGCCAGCGTGCGATCAGTCAGCGGGTGATACGGCTGATAGCGCTTGAAGCGCGCCTTGATTACACGCGTACGCTCGAACAGGTAAAGCAGCTCGTCGCGCGACAGATCCTTGAATTGCAGAAAATGTCTCAACATCACGCCGCCTGCTGCAGATAGTTTTTGACCATGCCGGTCACAGCCGCGACCAGCACATTGACTTCGGCTTCACCGTAGATCAACGGCGGGACAAGACGGATGACGGTGTCGGCGGTGACATTGATCAGCACCCCGGCAT
>JAAFGW010000280.1 GCA_010365175.1 Sulfuriferula multivorans
ATCGTGACTCAGTGCCGCTTGTGATCCTCTTTCAGTGCCAGGGTGGCGACCTGAACACGATTACGTAAATTCAGCTTTTCCATGATGTTGCGCAGGTGATTGCGCACGGTGTTTTCCGACAGGGTCATCTTGTAGGCGATCGCCTTGTTGGATAAACCTTCTTTCACCTGATCGACGATTTCCATTTCACGCGCCGTCAGTGCGGCCAGCGCGCTGTTGTTGAGTTCCCCGCGCGCCATTTTCTGCATGATGTTGAGCGGGAAGCTACTTTGGCCGTCGCATACACTACGAAGGGCGGCGAGGACCTGGTCGGGCTCACTGGACTTGATGACATAGCCATCGACACCGGACGAAATGGCTTCTGAAATTTCTTCGTCTGTATCGGCGATGGTGAGCATGATGACCTTAATACCGAGGTCACGCAGATCGGAGACGAGGTCCAGTCCATCAGCATCGGGAAGTGAACGGTCGAGGAGTGCCGCGTCAGCGCTGTTTCCTGCTGCGATCCAGGCGCGCAACTCGGCAGCATTGGCCATCTGTGCGGTCAGGTTCAAGTCAGGTTCCTGTTCGATATAGCCGGCCACACCCATACGTAACAGCGGGTGATCGTCGATAAGAATAATGTTCAAGGGGGTGGGCATTTTTTCTCCGCAACTCTTATAAGCTATTTAAGTGGGCAAACCGCGGGGCTTGCGTGGCGCTTTCTCGAATACCGCATCATAGACTGGATTCGGTAGCCATTTCAGTAAACGCGCGACCCAGGCCATCTGCCAGGGAATCACGGTATAGCTCCGACGTAACTCAATGCATCGTGCAATTTTGATGGCGGCCGTTTGCGCAGACAATTTGAATGGCATGACATACGGATTGACCTGCGTCATTGGCGTATCGATATACCCCGGGGCAACCGTAACGACGGCGATACGACGTGATTTAAGTTCGAGCCGCAGTGCTTCAAGGTAAACCGTGGCCGCCGCTTTTGAAGCCGAATACGCGCCACCGCCCGGAAGGCCGCGTACGCCGGCTACGCTGGAAATGGCACAAAGCACCCCGCTGTTTATTTGCATGGCAGCGATAAACGGCTGAAAGGTGTGTACCAGCCCGAGCACATTGGCATCCATGACCGCCCGGAAAACCTCCGCATCAGCGAACTCTTCAGTCAGTGTGCCAACGCTGATGCCTGCGGCTGCGATCACAATATCCGGTGTGCCCACGACGCTAATAAAATCTTTTGCAGCGTGTTGCATCGCTGTTGCGTCACGTACATCGGCTTGATAGAGTTGTGCGTCCAGCCCTGCTGCTGTGGCTTGCAAACCGTCCAATCGGCGTCCGGCGAGGCCAAGCCGGGCGCCTTGTGCACCGTAATACTGTGCCAGCGCTGCGCCCAGTCCGGAACTGGCACCGGTGATAAAAACCCGCAGAGGTTGATTCATCGGACCGGGATGGGCGAGGCGATCAAGTATGAGAGCGGCTTACTTGCGCTTGCGCTCGGCACGCGCTTTGACAATGAGCTGGTCGAGGATTTCGAACAAGCGCGATTCGCTTTGTGCCATCGACATCGAGGTGGTGTATTTGCCGTCGATAATAAAGGCCGGAACGCCTGTAATGGCGTAAGCGGTAGCGAGCTTGCCGCCTTGCAAGGTCTTGGATTGGGTTGAGAAGGAGTTGTAAAGTGACTCAAACTTCTTGCGGTCAACCCCTTGCTTGTCGATCCAGCCACCCAACACAGCGGGGTCATTGAGGTTGATGTTTTCGATGTTGTAGGCGTCGAATACCTTGGTATGCAGGCGGTCGAGCAGGCCCATCTGTTCCAGCGTGTAATAGGTTTTGGCGGCGGGTACCCAGTCTTCACGGAAAACGCCAGGTACGCGCCGAACCTGCGCGTCTTTGGGCAAGGTTTTCAGCCAGGTGTTAAGTGCAGGTTCGAGTTGAAAACAATGCGGGCAGCGATACCAGAAGAATTCCAGCACCTCGACTTTTTTGCCGGTAGCAACAGGCTGCACATTTTTCACGCGGGCATAGTCATGGCCTTCAAAAATGGCGTCTGAAGCGGCGTAGGCGGAAATAGAAAAGACAGCAGCGGCGAACAAGGCCAGTGTGCGGGTAAACATCAAGGCGTCTCCTGAGGGGTGGGAATTTCTTTGACCAGCGTGGCGGGGATATTGTTCTGCGTTAACAGTGCTCGCGTGCTGTTAATTTCGTCCATCGCGAGAAAAGGTCCGACGCGTACCCGGTGGAACACGCCCATATCTCCGCCGAGATCGCGGGTCTGAATCACTGTTTCGATACCCAATAAAGCCAATTGTGCTTTCAGATTATCGGCATCAGCCGGATTCTGGAACGCGCCCGCTTGCAGGTAATAAAGGGTGGTGATGGCAGCCGGGCGTGGAGAGGGCGGTGCTTCGCTGGTTGCGTCACTCGGCAGCATCTTGTAAAAATCGAAGCTCGGCGCGGTTTCGGGTGGTTCCGGTGACGTGGCCTGAGGTTTGGGCGGAATGGTCGCATCGGGGCTGAATGCTTTGAATGGATTGTTGCCGGTGATCCACAACGCAACGCCTATAGCGAGCACTGCGCCGACGATGAGGCCGATCATTACGCCGCTGAAAACGGTTCCTTCTTTACGGGGGAACGTGCTGCCCGCGCGGTCGGTTCTTCGGGAGGGGGATTTTGCCATGACTACATTTTCTCCGGGGCGGACACGCCAAGCAAGGCCAGTCCGTTAACAATCGTAATGCGGGTTACATCGGCCAGTGACAGTCGGGCGAGCTTGGTTGCCGTATCGTCAACCAGAAACTTCTCGGCGTTGTACCAGGCGTGAAAATCACCTGCCAGTGTTTGCAGGTAATGGACCAACAGATGCGGTGCCAGTTCACGCGCCGCCGTGGCCACCGTTTCGGGGTATTCGGCCAGGCGCTGCATCAACGCTGTTTCGTGTGGTGCGATCAGCGGTGCGAGCGTAGCATTATTGAGCGAGGCTGGATCGCCACCCCACTCTTCGAATACGCGACAAATCCGCGCATGGGCGTATTGCACGTAATACACCGGGTTGTCGTTGTTTTTGGCGAGCGCCAGGTCGATGTCGAACATGTATTCGGTGTCGGCCTTGCGCGAGAGCAGGAAAAAGCGCACTGCATCCTTGCTGGTCCAGTCGATGACATCGCGCAGGGTGACGTAGCTGCCGGCGCGCTTGGAGATTTTTACTTCCTCACCGCCCCGCATCACCCGCACCATCGTGTGCATCAGGTAGTCCGGATAGCCTTCGGCAATGCCCATGTCGGACGCCTGCAAGCCCGCCCGCACCCGCGCAATGGTGCCGTGGTGGTCGGTGCCCTGGATGTTGATGGCGCGATCGTAACCGCGCGCCCATTTGTCGGTGTGATACGCCACGTCCGGCACGAAATAGGTGTAGGTGCCATCGGACTTCTTCATTACGCGGTCTTTGTCATCACCGTAGTCGGTGGTGCGTAGCCACAGCGCGTTGTCCTGCTCATAGGTCTTGCCGGCGTCGATAAGCTTCTGCACCGTTGCTGCCACGCGTC
>JAAFGW010000281.1 GCA_010365175.1 Sulfuriferula multivorans
TTTCAGGACGTATGGCGAATGCGGAAGTGGTGTTTATCGCCAGTATGCGCACACTGCCGAGCACGGCGTTGAAATGGGCGTGCAGCCGGGCGAGTTCACGCCGTGGTCGCCCCTGCAGCCGGGCAGCGACCTCTTGTTCTACGAAGGCCAGCATGGCGGCCTGATGGCCAATACCTGGACCCGCCGCAAGGCCGACTCGCGCCACTTTCCGCCGGAGATAGACCGCCGCGCAGGTCGCCAGGGTATCGACGTGGCCCAGCATGTGGACCTGCTGATCGGCGTGGCGCCTGCCATCAACCTGGAGTGGATACAAAAGATCCACCGCGACCACAAAAAGGGCACATGCTCGCCCGAAGAATCGGTGGAAACCATCCTGCGCCGCATGGACGACTACATCCATTACATCGTTCCCCAATTCGGCCTGACCGATATCAACATCCAGCGCATACCGCTGGTGGATACCTCCGACCCGTTCATTGCGCGCGATGTGCCGCTGCCCGACGAATCGCTCTGCGTCATCCACTTCCGCGACCGCGAGCGCCATGATTTTCCCGATCTGCTCAAGCGCATTCCCGAAGCCCACATGTCGCGTCCGACCACTATGCTGATTCCAAGCAAAAGCCTGCGCCTGGCCCTGGGGGTGATTTGCGGTCCGATCCTGGCCAAGTTCATGGATGTGCGCAGTTCTGCATTGGCGCTAGAAAAAGACTATTAACGGGGTCTGCGTTCAATCAGTTCAGTGTTGCAACGCTCAATCGTTTTCGCAATTCATGTTCAAAAAATCCTGCATGGTTCTGCCTGGGATGGTGTCAAAGTGTTGCTCGAGCGCCTGCATGGATTGAATTCTATCGAGCTGAAAATGCCGAAACGACTCTCTGAGTTCACACCAGGCCACCAAGGTCCACACCTTGCCCCAGTAGACTAACCCGAGCGGGTGAACACGGCGGTTGGAGGGCGCGCCATCCTGGCGGATGTAGTCGAAATGCACTTTTTTCTGCTGCTTGATTGCTTGGCGGAGTGCCGCAAGATGCCCCGACACTTCCGGGCTGATGCTGAAATCAGGCACCAGTAGTTCTTCGCGCGCTAACTCGGGTTTAAGGTGCTCGGGGATCACGCTTTCGATTTTTTGCATGGCTTGATATGCAGCCCGCGCCAGGCCTTGGTCGGTCCACACTTGCACCATGCGCGCGCCCAACAACAGCGCGGCCAATTCTTCTTCATTGAACATCAACGGGGGTATGTGGTAGCCGCGCATCAGCCGGTAACCCACGCCCGTTTCGCCCGTGATCGGCACACCGGAAAGCGATAAGTCTTGTACGTCGCGATAAATGGTTCGTTCTGAAACCGCGAGCGCTTCAGCCAAGGCGTGTGCGGTGATGACTCTGTCTTGGTGCAGATGCTGAATCAGTTGAAACAGGCGGTCGGCGCGTCGCATACTTAAAACCGCAATTCCAGTGCCGGACACACAAAACGCATGAAAGGCACGGATTGCGTATAAGCCTCGACGACTTTTGGATAAAAGTTCTTAGAGCGGATTGTTGCTTCGGTGAGGGGGCTGAGGGCAATAAAATCTTTGCGCTTGAGGTCGGTGAGCAAAGGATGGTCTTTAGCATAGCCGCGTGGTGCGTTCGTCAGGGAGTCGCCAACAAGGGTGAATGTCTGACTGAAAATTTTGTCGTCGCGTGCGGCCAGCCAGGCATCGCCCTGGTCGACAATTGCGTCGCGAATTTTGCCCAGGGCCTGCATATCCGGACGCCATAGGCCTACGCCGACAAAACAATCGTTGGGTTCGATATGCAAATAAAAACCAGGGGCATGCACGTCTTTACCGACCTCATGCCGAAACTGGATCCCGATATTGGTTTTGAAAGGGCGCTTGTCGTGGCCAAAACGAATATCGCGATTCACCCGCATCAACGCGCCGCCCGCTTTGCGCGGAAGGGCAAGAAAATGCGGTGAAATCATTGCAAGATCGGTGGCGATGTCGCTAATGAAGCTCAAGGCGGGCGTGCGAACCATCGCTTCATAATTGGGCTTGTGTTCGTCAAACCACTCGCGCCGATTGTTGGCGGCAAGCGCGGTAAGAAAATCAAACGTGCCCTGCGTGAAGTAACGGTTCGCCATGGATCAGCCTATTTTTTATAACTGATAAACGACAGCATAGCCCCTTGCGGATCCTGAATCACGGCAAAGCACCCCACATCAGGGATGTCATGAGGCGGTACCGCAACCTTGCCACCAAGTTTTGTTACACGGAGCAATAATGCGTCGACATCAGCCACCGTGACATACGCCCCCCAACTCGGTGGCATGCTCGCCGCTTCTTTAGGGATAGCCATGAGGCCGGCAATTTCCTGGTCACCCAATGTGGCCATGGAGTAATCCATGTCACCCGCTTCGCATTTCTGCATGCCCCAGCCGAACAGATCGCCATAAAAAACTTTGGCTGCATCCACGTCGGTGGTCATCAGCTCATTCCAGCTAAAGGCGCCAATGGGTTTCAATGTAGTTTCGCTCATGATGTTTTCCTTTTTGATGGTGGTTAAAGAAGAGTCAAGCTTAGCGATGGGCTACTGACAGCGTTATGTCAGTAGTAAAACCTAGTGGTCGGATTTAGATCCGGATCTGTTTTTGTAGGGTGACCGAGCCCACAGGTTGGCAAAATGCATCTATGGAAAACTCCCAAATTGTTTTGGGGATCGTCCTGAGGGCTATACGCCTTGGGATGTTCTAATGTCACTATCTTGTTACTCAGGAGACGATATGAAAGTTGCGTATGTGTTTACCACCGACATGGCATCCACCTTCAAGCTCAACACCATGATCCTGCCCCAGCTTGAAGCGGGCAATCATGGCGCGGAGGTTATCGGGATGATGTTTTTTGACGACAACATCCACACCTTGCGCAGCGGTGACCCGTTTGGAGAAAGACTGGCGAAGGTAGCCAAAGAACAAGGCATTCTGCTGATGGCCTGCGATCAATGTGCGGTGCGCCGTGGACTGGCAGACGGCGACTTTGAGCAATGCGGGAGCGGCCATGTCAAACCGAAAGGCCTGGTTGAAGGCGTGCATGTGGGGTGTTTTCCTCAGCTATACGCAGCCTTGTCGGGCGCGTCGGATGTCCAGGTTATTTCGCTTTGATGGTTTGCGGTGAATTCACCTATTTCCCCAAAGCCTTCCCATCGCACATCAAATTAAGACAAGGTGCACATGTGATGTATGTCTTCCGTTTAACAGTGTTTAAAGAGGTGTCTGATGCCTGATGATTTGAATGGCGGTGAGTTGCTTGAGGTCAGCTTGAAAACATTACGATTGCGTCCGGGTCTTTTTCTGACAATTCAGGGAATGCGCGAGGGCGCACCGGTGCATGAGGCGAAATTTATTGCGGCCATCGAAGAGTCTGTAAATTGAACTGTGTAACTGCTTTTTGACAAACTGGCGGTTTCCGCCCAAGGAGCAGACACATGAACCACAAACCTGAAACACT
>JAAFGW010000282.1 GCA_010365175.1 Sulfuriferula multivorans
CGTGAAAATGAAATCTTTTTGCATGACAGCTCCTGTTGCCCCTGTTACCGACTGCGTAACCGACTCGAGGGACAAACAGAGCGGCGACGCTTTAGCTGTATTTGTATCCCGCCCGCAAGTTGTCCAGATTAACGCGGCGGCTTTCGAGCCGACATTGTGCCGTGCCTCGTCCCCAAGCGTCAATCCTGCGTGATTTTCCTGCTCAAGCTTTTGGCCCGTTTGCCCCTGCCCGTCCTGCATGGACTGGGCATAGCGCTCGGCTGGATTATCTATTGGTCGCCGGGTCGCCATTCCGCTCGCATGCGCAACAATGTTCTCGATAGCGGATTATGTAACCCGGAGCACGATTGCAAGCGCCTGTTGCGCACGGCCATTGGCGAGGCCGGAAAAGGCATTATCGAGTTGTTGCCGGTATGGCTGCGTTCCTATGAAGACGTTCTGAAGCTGGTCAAAGGCACCAGCGGCTGGGCGCATATCGATGCTGCGCGCGCGGCGGGAAAAGGAATAATCGTCATTGCGCCGCACATCGGCTGTTTCGAAATGATCAACCTCTATTACGCGTCTCAGCATCCGTTCACCGCCCTCTACAAGCCGCCGCGCAAGGCCGTGCTCGCCGACCTGATGCTGGCCGGGCGTCAACGCGGGCAGGCGAAGCTGGTACCGACCGATCTTTCCGGGGTACGCGCGCAACTGGCCGCACTCAAGCGGCACGAGGCCATCGGCATCCTGCCTGATCAGGTGGCGTCCAGTGGCGATGGCGTGTGGGCACCCTTCCTGGGCCGCCCGGCTTACACCCCGACGCTGACTGCCAGCCTGCAACGCAAAACCGGCGCAGCGGCTTTTTTTGTCGTGGCCGAGCGGCTCAGTTGGGGGCGCGGCTATCACTTGCATGTTTTTCCCCTCTCCGAAGATTTTCCTGCCGACAAAACCCAGGCAGCCATCCGCATCAATCAGGGGGTGGAGGATGTGGTTCGACGGTTCCCGGCCCAATACCTGTGGAGTTACAACCGGCACAAGCGGCCGGGTAGCGCCCCGCCCCCTGAAAGTCCAGTCGAAACATGAAACCGGTGCGTACTGAAAACCACTTGCGCCTTGCGCTGCTTCCGATCTGGGTCGGTATCGGTTTTCTGTGGCTGCTGCACTGGTTACCGCTGCCACTTCAGGCTGCGCTGGGCAACGCACTCGGCTGGCTGCTCGCGCTGATACCCGGAAAACGGCGACACATCGTTGCCACCAACCTTGCCCTGTGCTTTCCCGACACACCTATAAGCGTGCGCAGCCGCTGGCTGCGGCGCACTTTTCAGACGTCCACGCGAGCGGTTCTTGAACATGGGATTTTGTGGTGGGGTTCGGCGGCACGCGTACGCCGTCTGGTTCAGATCGACAATCCCGAAGCGGCGATGGGCGATGGTGACCGCCCCGTCATCTGGTTGGCACCGCATTTTGTTGGCCTCGACATGGGAGGGATCAGGCTGACAATGGATCAGCAAATTGCCTCAATCTATGCGCCCGCAAAGAATCCGGTGGTAGATCAATACATGCGTCATGGGCGGACGCGTTTTTCAAACATTGTCCTGATCGCGCGCATCGAGGGGATCCAGTCAACGCTGCGCACCATCAAGTCCGGATTACCTTTCTACTACCTGCCTGACCAGGATCATGGTCGCCACAACGCTGTGTTCGCGCCTTTTTTCGGGGTATCCGCAGCCACCGTGTCAGCATTGCCGCGTCTGGCCAGGCTCACCGGCGCGCAGATCATTCCCGTTATCACGACCCAGTTGCCGGGCGGGCGGGGTTATCGGGTTCGATTTTATCCGCCGTGGGACAACTACCCGAGTGGTGACCTGAATGCTGATGTGGCTCGCATGAATACGTTTATCGAGGCACGCATCCGTGAAACACCAGAACAGTATCTGTGGCTGCACCGCCGTTTCAAAACCCGGCCAATAGGCGAATCCAGCCTGTATGAGTGACGCTCTGTTTCATGTCAGGCGGCTGAATGCCGAAGACATCGCGCCCGTCAGTGCGCTGGCGCGCGTGGTGTGGCAATCAACCTATCCCGCTTTGATTTCACAGGCGCAAATCGATGCCATGCTGTCCGACCGTTACGCCACCTCCCACATTCGCTCGCAACGGGAGGACCCCACTCACGGTTGGTGGGTTGCACACCAAAACCTGACACTGGTCGGGTTTGCCCATGCCCTGTTGGACCCCATTGATTGCAAGCTCGATAAACTTTACGTTCACCCGGACACACAAGGTCAGGGAGTCGGTCGTACGCTGCTGCTTTCCATCCAGCAGTGGGCCCGGCGACAGCATGCCGGACGTCTATGGCTGCAAGTCAACCGCGGCAACACTCAAGCGATCACGGCTTATCAGAAATACGGTTTCCGTATCATCGAATCGCGGGTGTTCGACATTGGAAATGGGTTTGTGATGGATGATCACCTCATGGAGCAACGGCTATGAGTTTTACCAATCCAGACGATGCAGCACTGCGCACCCTGCTCGATCACGTCAAAACCATTGCCGTGATCGGGCTCTCGCCGCAACCGGCACGACCCAGTTATCGCGTGGCACAGGCAATGCAGCGTTACGGCTACCGGATCATTCCGGTGCGCCCGCTGGTGGATTCAGTGCTGGGCGAAAAGGCCTATGCCAGCGTGGCCGACATTCCGTTTCGGGTCGATCTGGTCGATGTATTTCGCGCAGCCGAGCACCTTCCCGCTATCGTTGAGCAATGCCTGGCGCTACACTTGCCGTCACTATGGATTCAGGAAGGCATTGTTGCCGAAACTGCCGCGTTGCAGGCGCAAGCTGGCGGCATGGTGGCGGTAATGGACCGCTGCATCCTCAAGGAATACGTCAGGCTTAAGGGTGCCTCTAAAAATTCAGAGTTCGCCCAAATGCAAGGCGCGGAAAAAATTTCGCCGCGCCGCATATGATTGATATGTTAGAAAGAAATTTTTTCCGCAACGCAGCAGTTGGGATGAAATCTGAGTTTTTAAAGGTACCCTTAAAACAGAATGAATACGATGGGCATCAATACCCCCAAGGGCACAAGACTGCGCTTCACCAAAATGCAGGGACTCGGCAATGACTTTGTCATGCTTGATGGCATCACGCAGCCCATTGCATTAACACCCGAGCACTATCGCCAGATCGCAGACCGGCATTTTGGCATCGGCTGTGATCAGATTTTGCTGGTTGAAAAATCTACTCGTAACGACGTCGATTTTCGTTACCGGATATTTAACGCCGATGGGGGCGAAGTGGAGCAATGCGGAAATGGGGCGCGCTGCTTCGTGCGTTTTGTACACAGCCGCGGGCTGACCAACAAAACCAGCATTCGCGTCGAAACCGCTTCCGGCATCATCGAGCCCCACTTGCTCGACAACGGCCTGATCAGGGTAGACATGGGTGCGCCGCGTTTTGCGCCCGCTGACATCCCGTTCGAAGCCGAAGCCGAAGCGATG
>JAAFGW010000283.1 GCA_010365175.1 Sulfuriferula multivorans
CTGGGTTCGTGCTCGGGGCACAACATGAAGCCATTTCAATCTTTTGCCGTGCAAATGTTGTCGTAGACATTTACCCCAAAGCAGGAAGCCAAGCTATGTTCGCCAGCGTACAGACGCCCGCCAGTCGCACGATCAAACTACCGTTATGACGAATTGAGACAAGTAACTGTGCAAACCGTCTGCGTAAGCAACGAGCGGTGGTAGTCGCCCGGTCAAATTTATCTGTAATTTGTATCAATTCAGTCGGAATGAAAATGAAAAAAATCGAACGGTATTGCAGAGTGGTGCCGTGGTTCTCGGCCCTCCAGAGGTGGCATAGCGCTTCTGCTGGGACGGTTCGGGCGGTTGTTGGAACTTTTCCTACATGCATCGGTGTGCTGTCTGACAGACATGGCAACGGGCATTTTTGTACTATCAAACCATCGATTGGCATTCCCTTTTTCATCAGGCAGCTGGCTGCTGATGCACACCCTGTTCCATCATTACTTCGTTCGGCTTCTAGGCCGTGCGTCAGGAGTCCTTCTTGAACACCCATCGAATTTTCTCCGCCCACTGGAGCACTGCATCATTTGGCGACTCGGCAGACACATCGCCGATGGATTTATCGGCTTTGGGAGAGCACTTGAACCAGTGCAAGGGGTCGTATGGACGGTTGTTTGCACTGCAATGCGCCGCCCAAAGCATGGAGGGATTTGTGGCAGCGCGTTTCGTGACGACGCTGGCGGTGGTTGCGTTGTCGATCGGTGTCGGCTTACTGGTGCTATAGGGCATGGCGCAACCTGAGTTGCTGCGCCTGGTGCCAGATGCTCCGCAGACACTGTCCGACATTCTGGACAGTGCGCGCGGTTCGGTGCAGGCGCCGATAAGGTCCGAGATTTTCGGTCTTCAGCGTTTTGCACAGCACGGTCACAGTCTTGCCGAAACCCATCGCGCCGCCAGGGGGCCGTCACGCTCGGCGACCTTCTTTCCGCGCCTGCGTCGCAACATCGACACGTTGCGTGAAGCGCATCACTACATCAACTTGCAAGCGACCACCGGCTACGACGTCAACCCGGCTGCCGAGTGGCTGCTCGACAACTTTCACCTGATTGAAGCGCAGTTGAAGGAGATTCACGAAGGGTTGCCGCGAAACTATTATCGTGAACTGCCAATATTGCTGGACGAGCCGCTGGCGGGCTTACCGCGCGTTTATGGCGTTGCCTGGGCCTTTGTGGCGCACACCGATGGCGCGTTCGACGAAGACCTGCTGTTGCAGTATCTTAACGCTTACCAAGAAACCCGCGAACTAAAACTCAGCGAGATGTGGGCATTGCCCACCACCTTGCGTGTGGTGCTGATTGAAAATCTGCGCCGCCTGGCCGAGCGCCTGGCCGTTGACAAGGCGGCACGCGAGGTGGCTAACCTGTGTTGCAACCGCATCGAGTCCTTTACCCTTTCCGCGCTTGACCAGTTGCTCGCTCTGCTCAGTCGGCGCGGAGCCGGTCGGGCGTTTCTGGCGCAGATGGCGCAGCGCCTGCAAGACCGCCGAACGACCAGTGACGTCCGTTATCACGACTGGCTGCAAAATGCGCTGCCCGATCCGGCGGGCATGCAGACGCAGCAAAGTGTCGACCAAGCCGCTGACAACCTGAGCGTAAGCAATGCGGTCACCTCGCTGCGTGCCATTGGCGGCGCCGACTGGCCCGAGATTGTCGCCTGCACCAGTCCACTCATGCGGTTGATGCTCACCTCGGAAGTGTTCAAAGCGGAGCATGCGTTAACACGGGATGACACACTGCACAGGATCGAGCGCTTGGCCCGGCTCAGTGGCCACAGCGAAGTGTCGGTGGGCCAGACGCTGCTCGGCCTGATGCACGCCACGAAGGACGTCCACAGCGCCGCAGCAGTGGCCAGCTACTGGCTGCGCGGTGCAGGCCGACCATCTTTGGTGCGCGCGCTCGGCCTACCCGCGCGTGCGGCCTTCCCATGGCGCGCCGTTGTGCGCCGCGTTGCTTTGCCAGTCTACCTGGGCGCGCTGTTACTCGGCACTTTGGGCCTGGTGGCATGGGTGCTGCTGCGCCATGGGTACGGTGCGTCCGACGCAGACGCGTGGTTGACCCTACTGGGTGCGGCGCTGATGATATTCCCGGCATCGGAAGCGGTGGTGGCGGTGATCAACCGGCTCATCAGTGAATCGGCCCGACCCCAGCACTTGCCCCGCCTGGCCTTGAGCGACGGCATACCGCCTGAACACCGTGTGATGGTGGTAATTCCGGGGATGTTGAGCAACGCTGGAGCGATTCATGGCCTGGTGCATCGACTGCAGTTGCACTATCTGGCCAATCCGGAACGCCATGCACAGTTTGCACTGCTGAGCGATTGGGCCGACGCTGACATGGCCCATGTTGAGTCGGACGCGGGACTGCTCGCGAGTGCGATCCAGCAGGTTGGCGCGCTCAACGCACGCTACCCGAACGAGGTCGGGTTGCCCGGCGCGGCACCTCGCTTCATCGTGCTGCACCGTGAGCGCTTGTTCAGCGAAACAGAACAGTGCTGGATCGGGTGGGAGCGCAAGCGCGGCAAGCTGGAGCTGCTCGTCAACGCGTTGGCGCAAGGCACGTCGGGCGCGTTCCTTGACTTGGGCGCGGAATCGCACATCGCAGCCGATACCCGCTACATTGTCACGCTCGACAGTGACACCCAGTTGCCACCGGGACGGCTCCGTGATCTGGTGGGCGTGGCTGCGCACCCCCACAACGAACCGCGGCTTGATGCTAGTGGACACAGGGTGGTGGGCGGCTATGGAATTCTGCAGCCGCGTGTGGTCACTCCCCTTCCCGAACCTCGCGACTTTACGTTCTATCACTGGCTATTTTCTGGGCAGTGCGGCATAGACCCTTACAGCGCTGCGACCTCGGAGGTCTACCAAGATTTGTTTGGTGAAGGTACCTTTACCGGCAAGGGGCTGCTCAATGTGCGGGCGATGCATGCGGTGTTGTCTGGCCGCCTGCCCGATGGCCAGGTGTTGAGTCATGATTTGCTGGAGGGCTCGATCGCACGCTGTGCCGCAGTGACCGATATCACGGTGATCGAGGACGCGCCGTTTCATGCCGACGTAGCTGCGTCAAGGGTGCATCGCTGGACCCGCGGTGACTGGCAGTTGCTGCCGTTCCTGCTTCAGCCCATGCGATACCGCTTTCGCTTCATCAACCGCTGGAAGATGCTCGACAACCTGCGCCGTTCGCTCGTGGCGCCGATGTCCCTGGCCGTTTTGTTGCTGGCGCTGGCGGGTGCTTTTATGTCCCCTTGGGCCGTTCTGATACTGGTGCTGGCAGCGTTTTCAGCCGGGCCGCTGATGGGCGCGGTGGCGGGTTTTTCGCCCAGTCGGGACGACGTGGCCAAGCATCATTTTTACCGTCAGGCGGCGGTCGATCTGGCGCGCGCATTGTGGGGTGGGTTGTGGCACCTGTCGCAGT
>JAAFGW010000284.1 GCA_010365175.1 Sulfuriferula multivorans
GAAAATTTATCGGCGCACACTTGTGTCAGCGACTGGTCGATGCGCTGCAGCAAACCCTGGATTTCAGCAGTGACGGGGAATTCGATCAACTCGGGATCGAGCCATGCGCATAATTGCTGCAATACCTCCCATGCTTCGGCAGCTTCTTGACTATCAACGCCATGGCGTAACTCAGCAATCAGCAATACATTACGCCAGCCGCCGTTGAGCAGTTCGATCACCGCATTGGGGACCTTGCGCTCATCCATCCTCGCCAGCAGGTCTTTCAGAATACGCAGTTTGGCGACTTCTGCACGCTGCCGACCTTCGCACATTTCCTGTAGGCGGAAAACCCGGGCAGCCCGTTCGTTCAGCAGGGGTTTGACCACGCGTTCCAGTTGGGTGCGTGCTTCTTCGAATACGCCCGGGTTTTTGTCCGCTTCAGCGTTGATGCGGTCGGTCCAGCGGTTCATCAGCCGCAACAGGCGCGCATCGGCGATCTTTCCGTCGTCCCCTGCGGCCATGCTGATGCGGTCGAGCGTGTTCAATACCTTGTGCGCCGGGTGTGCCGGGGAGGACAGAAATTGTGGGTCATCCATCGCCAGCCTGAGGAGACTCGATTCCATCTGCTGGAACATGGGCCGGGTGCCTTCGATGATTGAGCGCTCGGATTGCATGGTGTCGAACAGGGCGCCAAACATATCCACAGAGCGCTGCATCTCCGGGGTGGCATTGGGCGGAAGTGCGCCGGCAGCAGACAGACGCTGCAACACGGGCGAATGTGCCACACCGGGCGGAGTCATCATGGGCCGTGTGGTGGTGCCTATGGGGCGTTGAGCAGCATTTCCGGGCTGTGAAGGTGAGGATTCGGGCCTGCCAGGGGAAGACATTGCCTGCGAAGGAGCCGAACCAGAATGAACTGAATTCTGAGCTTGAGGCATTGCGCCGCGAAAGAAGTCCAGCAACGAGCCCGTTAAACGACTCAGGGTTCCTTTTGTTGGCGGTGCTGAGGTGGGAGATGCTATTGAGGATGTCGATGAAGCGGCAGTCTCAGCCTGCGTATTACTTCCTGATACGGGAGCGGTAGAGGCCGCGCCCTGTTCCGGAGTGGAGTGGGTGCTTTGCTGATGGGTGATTTCGGCCTGTGACACGGGCAGTAAAACGAGAAGCTCGGCATAAAGCGGCGCAAGCTCATGTGTCAGTATTTCGCGCAACGTTGTGTAAGCCACTTGACGCGCGCGGTTTGAAACTTCTACATCCTCTATAACGCTGCGATAAGCATGGGTGATGACAGCGGGGCCAAATGGATTGTTGCTACGGTCGCAGCTGAAATTGAATAGTTGACCAATGCGGGGTTCGATATCGTCCAGTTGCTCACGAAACAGTTCTTCCAGCCTGAGCACTTCGGATGAAGCGGCAAGCCAGTTTTCAAAGTGCGCCTCGTCAATCAGTGCAAGACCGTCGTTTTTGGTGTCGTTAAGGGCGGTGGTTTGTTCTGATCGGGAATTTTTCAGAGCATCCAGCACGTCATGCACAAAGCGGGTTTGAACGGTTGCAGCGCGGTTGGTGAATTCGTGGGTGGCGCTAAGTAGACCGTTATGTTCGGCAATCCCGGAAGCGAGGGCCGCTGCAGTATGCAGCTTGTCATTCAAAAGGCCTGTTAGATGGTCGTGTGCTTGCAGCAGCGTGTCATTTAGCAGGTCGGTGCAAGCTTCGCCCAGCTGATGTGCTCCGGAAGCCGGTAGGGCTGTAATTCGCTGTCGATGTTCGGCCATGCGTAGCTTTTGTAGCGCGCGCAATGCGTCTATGGGCTGACGGTCAAACACAACGCCGACCCCGTGAGGACTCATGCGTTTTATTTTCGCAAGAATACGAAAGGGCTGGACGTTCTGGTTTGAGTTGGGTGTGAACACAATCTCCACCGCAGAATCCGTGCGTTGCCCCAGTGAGGCTATCGCCACCTCCGGGTGGCTGAATTTGAGAAACAAACCGCCTTGGCAGAAATCACGAATTTCACAAGCCACGTCGGGGTGCCCTGGCTGCGAGATAAGGGCTGCCAGCGAAACCTCAAAGCGCTTGTCGCGCCGCAAGTCCTGACCTGAATTCCGGGTGTTGGTGCCGTTATCCATCATTGTTCTTTGTACCCTTGACTTCAACCATTGATAAGAAAGAATCCGCAGCGACAATTACGGAATAAATCCGCTATTCTTTAATGTGGTTGGCGCAGCCGCGTGGGTTTTGATAAACTGATGCGAATGAATACGGCCATTTGGTTCTTTTTTAGCTGCTTTTATCCCACGCCCATGGCGGTCGGGAGGCGCTGAGGCGAACAGCACAGAGCCTTGACGAAACCGCCAGCCTGCTGGCGGTTTTTTGTTTAAGCCGCTGTGGGTCAAGCCAACATACGGAGTCTGAAGATGACAGCAACCCGAACCGACGATACCCGCATCGAGCAAAGCGGTGAATTGCTCGCTCCGATGCAGATTATGCGCGAACTGCGCGCCAGCGAAGCCGTGCATGCGCACGTGACGCATGCACGTAGTGCCATTCACGACGTGCTGCACGGGGCAGACGATCGCCTGTTCATCATCGTGGGCCCGTGTTCCATTCATGACCCGAAAGCGGCGTTGGAATACGCCCGAAAGCTGAAGCCGCTGGCCGATGAACTCGCGCACGATCTCGTTATCGTCATGCGAGTTTATTTTGAAAAACCGCGGACCACGGTGGGCTGGAAGGGGTTGATCAATGATCCGCATCTGGATGAGAGTTTCGATATCAATGAAGGCCTGCGCCTTGCACGCAAGCTGTTGCTGGAAATCAATGAAATCGGACTACCCTGTGCAACCGAGTTTCTCGATCTGATCTCCCCTCAATACATCGCCGATCTGGTGAGTTGGGGCGCCATCGGCGCACGCACCACCGAATCACAGTCGCATCGTCAGTTGGCTTCCGGTCTGTCGTGCCCGGTGGGGTTCAAGAACGGTACCGACGGCAGTCTTAGAATTGCGGTTGACGCGATCAAGGCGGCATCGGCGCGCCACCACTTCATTTCCATCACCAAATCTGGCCATGTCGGTGTATTCAGTACTTCAGGCAATGAAGATACGCACGTCATTCTGCGTGGTGGCAAGGCGCCCAATTACGATGCGCCCAGTGTGAAGCTGGCGTGTGGCGAATTGGCAGCTGCCGGCTTGCGCCAGCAGCTGATGATCGACTTTTCACATGCCAACTCGAGCAAGCAGTACCAGCGTCAAATCGATGTCGGCGCTGACGTTGCCGTCCAGGTGGCGGGGGGTGAAGCGCGCATCATCGGCGCGATGATCGAAAGTCATTTGAATGCAGGGCGACAGGATTTGATTGAAGGCCAGCCACTGGAATATGCCAAATCGATCACCGATGCCTGCATCGGCTGGGACGACACGATTCCTTTATTGCG
>JAAFGW010000285.1 GCA_010365175.1 Sulfuriferula multivorans
TGAACCGCAGCGGCTGATGGACGAATCAATGGTCGTTGATCTTCCTGCCCGGGATCTGATCGATACGCTTGACTTTGTCAACAATACCCAAAAAGGGATTGACTGGATTGACGAGATCCGCAGGTTACCGACCTCGTTAGGACCCGCCTTTCAGAAATCACTTCCCGGAGCCTTCCAACGTTTTGTGGCACCAGCCAGTGAAAAGCCAGCTATCGATTTCTCGAAACGACTGCGTGCTCGAAACAATGTTTTGAGTGCCAACATTGCACACTTTGATTTTCTTCAGGACAAAAAAATATCAGCCAATTATTTTTCCAACCAAGTCAAACAAGTATTGCTCGAAAACGATAATGCTCCTGTCTGCATTTTTAGGCAGCCAGCGAGTGTATGACCTACAACCCACAACGAGCGCCGGAGTTGCTTCGGTTCGGTTCCGGACGCGCAGATGCTGCCTTCCGTGAGGACCAATGTAACTAGATTCGCCACCTCGTCGACTGGCGGGGCCGCCTGTTGGTTGTCCGGAAATAACCTGAGACAAATGTTTTGTCTACGTTATCGCCGCCAAAATGCGGCGTGAAGGAGTCAACAGTCCCGCACTGTTGACCTCTCCGCTTCTGGCGCTAATGCGAAACCAGATCACCACAGTGGACCGGACTGACTGTGAGCGCAGCGCGCTCCATCTATCGCTGTTACCGCCAACAGACAGCTTTGTCATTACCCGTCAATTGAAGTAGGGCTGCGAATGCTGTCGTGACCTGATAGGAGAAATTCAGTCGATCATCAATCCAGTGCATCTTTGGCAGATTGAAGGGCCTCACTTGATTTCGTTTTTACTCGATGCAACACACTTGCTGCGGTCGGCACTTCCATTCCGCAGACTTTAGTTTCATCTTCTATCTGAAGATCAAAGACGTCGTTCAGTTTGTTGATGTCTTTCAGCGTCTCGCAAGCATCACGAACATCCAAGGCTGTCACAGTCAACATAATTGACGTACCCAAGAACGGAACCGCCTCGCCAAAAACTGCACCAACATTTCGTGTGACATTTTTCAAGGACCGGACAGCAAGCCGCCTTGAGGTCGTCTTGACAGCCACAGCTCTTATTTCCGCAGTACGCTTCAATGCAGCATGACTGGCTTCGACTTTGTTGAAATTTTTTTCCAAAGCGACATGCTTTGCTTCGAGTGCTTTGCTTGATGCAACAAGCACAGCTTTCTCTTGGCTACTTTTTTTGGTAGCTACTGCGATATCGCGTTGCATCTTGGCGGTGGGGCTGTTACTCAAAAATCGCGCCGATGCGGTTGCCGGAGCCACCTTGGCAAGAATCGCTGTTATGGCGCTGTAGCCAGCGGCGTGGACTTGATCGCTCACCAGCGTCAGAACGTTGAGAGCGCCAAGAGCCAAGAACGAAAAAACGATCAACAGCAGCTTTGCCATACGCCATGGCGTTCCCTTGATCATGTCGGAATCAGCAGGGTTGCCTTGCGAAACAATTATTGCCACGTTATTCCTCTGAGATTTTCGAATGATCACTTTTATCATGCCGGGCAGAAGCGCCCGATCATGACTGGCAGAAACGTTGCGAAATTGGCTCGCGGCACCCTCTCCCGCAGCGGCACATCAGACTCACCACAAAAGACGCCGAACAGACTCATCTGGTCACGCGAGGTGGACCTTGTACCCCTTTTCCGCCCAGCAGATTGGTCTGGCCCTTGGCGCCATTTTTTTCCACAAGGTGGAGAAGAGTGCTTATACGTGGGACTCGCGACAACCGACATTTCACTGCAAAATCAGAAAAACAGCCGCACTTATTTTCTTAAGAAATATCAACAACTTACAGTCAATAGCCGGTGCAACCCACAAGTAAACGCAGCATAAAAACACGAAAGATGCCAAGCTCAAATTCCTGCACTCAGCAGGCGGACCCTTGAGATTAAAAGGCTGGCTTAAACCGCGTCGGTCCACCTTCGCGGCTTGCAGTATCTGGACCTTGCCCACGTAGACAATACAAGTGCCAATCAGCGTCACAGAAGCCCCTCGCTCAATAGCAGCGTACAGCAAGCCCGTGGGGCTTTTTGTGCGTTGATGGGGCAACGAGAGCGGGCGGTTGCACGCAGCGAACCATCGCCCGCATCGAATTCTTCACGACGAAGATGTTTTCGGGATGGCAGTGGTGTTTCGTGGATCGACATCCCTGTATTGTTCGCCCATCGCCTTTGCGACCGCTGTTTGCCACCAGCGTCCACCGACATTGCCACCTTTTCTCCGAAAAGCCATTTCTATAGTGAATGTGTAGGGCGAGCACGTCGCAGACCCATTCATCCCGGAGAAATCAATGTCACCTTCCACATCCACACCACCTCCCCTGATTGCTCAGATAGAGGCACGCCAGGCTGAACTTGGCATGTCAGACGAGCAACTCGGCGAAGCCCTTGGCTATGAGCGCGGCAACGTGATCAGACTGATCAAATCGGGCGCCATTAAGTTGCCCCTCAGCAAAGTTCGGGCACTGGCGGCTGCACTTGAACTTGATCGCACCGAACTGCTCCGCACAGCAATCCAGGACGCGGTGCCAGAGATGGCGGCGGTCATTGAAGACGCCTACAACCCAATGCGCCTGACGGCCACCGAATTGACCCTGATCAAGCATCTGCGCAAGCTGTCTGGCGATGTACCTACGAAGCCGATCGTGTTTGATGGCCGGGGGGTCATAGCCTTAGTGACAGCCTGATGCCCTGGCAAAACTTAGTGGTTGACGACAATTACCCTGGTCGCCACGATCTCACCTGACACTGAACAGCCGCCATCAAATGCAGCACTGGCGCCGCTGCAAAGGCGCGGGTGACCCTCGGATGACTGCCGGCGGAGAACCCGCACTTGACGGAAACCACATTGAACGTGCGAAAAACGGCTGCCAATGCGCTGGGAAACCAACAAATTCCCCGGCAACCTTGCACTCAAACAGCAAGATAAACCCATCGGTCGGCTGCTGGTTTTGGATTGACAGGACTGGTAGCCGCCCACCCTACTTACCTTGATCCGGCGTTGCGTCACCTGTGCTGGACAACGCACAGTGAGTCGTGGCACCCACGTAGTAGACGCAAAGCCAGTGGAGTCCCCGACTGACATTACCTGCGTTACGCCATTTATGTAGTTACAGGCGAAACCCAAAGCGGCAACCTGCTTGTATAAGCAATTGGACTGTTTCGGGTCCTTCGTGATCGATTAAACACAGTCTTTTCTCTGAATCAAAAATCGGCCCCGGCTTGGTCACAGAAATCCGCCGTATTCGCAGCTCTTCAACTCAAAACAGGATTGACGCCGGACACCCCTCAAGAGACCTGGTTGACTTGCCGCCAAGCATCGTGAACGATACGATGCCACTGCCTGAATGACTTTCCTGCCAAGGTCAG
>JAAFGW010000286.1 GCA_010365175.1 Sulfuriferula multivorans
GATAAACAAGCAATACGCCGGATTCAACTGATGGTGCAGCACGTCACGGTAGGCTTCCTTCAGTGCATGGACGATCAACTTGTCGCGCACATAGCGGCCATTAACGAACACATGCTGGTTATCGCGACTGCCTGTTGCTGCACTGGGGCGGATTACCCAGCCAGACACGCGCAACAAACCCGCAGCGGCATCGACGGCTAGGGTGTTGCGCTCGAAGGCCTCGCCCATCACCTGCCGTACCCGGGTTGCGGCGGACTCGGCATTGAGCCTTAGTAGAACCCGGCCATTATGGGTCAGGCTAAAGGCCGTGTTCGGGTTCGCCAGCGCCAGCCGACGCACGGTCTCGGAACAATGGGCATATTCAGTGCCTTCGGTCTTGAGAAATTTGCGCCGGGCCGGCGTATTGAAGAACAGGTCCTGGATATCGATCGTGGTGCCTACAGCACGGGCGGCGGGTGCAGGCACATCAAGACGCCCGCCCTCAACGTGTACCACCCAGGCATGCTCGGACTCAGCACTGCAGCTGGTGAGGTGAACCCGTGCGATGGCGGCAATCGATGCAAGCGCCTCGCCGCGAAAACCCAGGCTCGCGACCTGCTCCAGATCAGCCAGACTCTCAATTTTGCTGGTGGCATGTCGCGTCAGGGCCAGCACCAATTCATCGCGCGGAATGCCGGCACCGTTATCGCTAACCCGGATACGCTTGACACCGCCTTGCTCCAGCTCGACCTGAATATCGGTGGCCCCTGCGTCGAGGCTGTTCTCCAGAATTTCCTTCAAGGCCGCGGCTGGGCGTTCAACGACCTCGCCCGCTGCGATCTGTGAAATCAGCACATCAGGTAAAACGCGGATCGACACGATCAATTTACAAAGGGAACGCCGCGCCGCGCAGCCATGGCCCGACCCAGCCGCTCGACTTCGGCGGTTCCGAGCACCTGTCGCGCCAAGGGCAACACATGCGTATTCTCGAATTCGAGATGACTGCGGTTAAGGCCGATGAAGCGACGGGTCAGGGTTTCGTCCAGGGTGGATGCCTCGCCTGTTTCAATCAGCCGCAATTCCATTCGCAAGCGCCGCCACAGCAGCGCCAATTCGTCGTGCTCCAGCGTCAAAGTTTCAACCAGATCGCATGCGCCTGATGCGCCGACCCATTCAAGCAAGGGGAACAGGTTGCGCTCTTCATCGTCGTGGTGATGCACTGCCGCGGTATCAAAGTACGCCAGCACCGCACGTGCGGCTTGCTGCGCCTGTGCGTCGGCACCGTTGATGGGTAGATGGGTCAGCAGTTTATTCAGGGTGTCACACTGTTTGGCGATGCGCCCGTGGCATGCTTCAAGTACATCCAGCGGCCGGTCAAATCCGGGCGCCACGGCCCCCAGCAAACTGGCCGTCATGGATTACGCGTCAGCCGCGCCGGCGCCGTCAGCGGGTGCTTGTCGAAGTAGGATTTGACACCATTCATGATCGCACTCACCAGTTTATCCTGGTAGTCGGGATCATTCAGACGCTGTTCTTCTTCCGGATTGGATATGAACGCGGTCTCGATCAGGATCGAAGGAATATCCGGCGCTTTCAACACCGCAAAACCCGCCTGTTCGACTTGAGCCTTGTGCAACGTGTTAATACCACCCATTTCCTTCAGCACCGCATACCCGAGCCTCAAGCTGTCATTGATCGTGGCGGTTTGCGACAGATCGATCAACGTGCGTTTCAGGAAGGGGTCCTTGACGTCGACATTGACCCCACCAACCAGATCCGCATCGTTTTCCTTCTTGGCCAGCCAGCGCGCGGCCACTGAGGTTGCGCCATTCTCGGAAAGCGCAAACACGGACGAACCGCGCGCATGCGGCTTGATGAAGGAGTCGGCATGGATAGACAGGAACAGGTCGGCTTTCAGTGCGCGCGCCTTGATGACCCGCTGCCCGAGCGGTACGTAATAATCGCCATCACGGATCAGGACAGCACGCATGTTTTCCTGAGCGTCTATTTTCTGTTTGAGCTTTTTCGCCAGCGCCAGCGTGACGTTTTTTTCGTACGAGCCATTGGCGCCGATGGCGCCGGGGTCTTCGCCGCCGTGACCGGCATCAATCGCAACGGTTATCAGTCGCGCGTATTGCGGGACCGCCGGCCTGGATGCTTTGGCGGGTTCAACCATGCCTGGCTGCGACGAATTGGTTGCCTGAGCGGCTTGAGCTGGATAAAGATCCACGACCAGCCGGTGGCCATATTGCTCCAAGGGTTGCAGCTGGAACACGGAGGGCTTGATTGCAGATTTAAGATCGAGCACCAGCCGCATCACGCTAGGGCGGTGCATCCCGACGCGAATCGCACTGATGTAAGGGTCGTCTGCCGTTAATTGGCCCGCCAGCGAATCGAGTGCAGCGCCTGTTTCCATGCCATCAAGGTCTATCACCAGACGATCAGGATTCGACAAAGTGAAATATTTATACGTGACAGCTTGCGCGGCTTCGAGCGTGATCCGCGTGTAGTCGGGCGATGGCCACAAACGGGTCGCCGTCAATTCCGCCGCCTGGGCCAGACCCGAGGTCAACGCACAACACAGCAGAAAGATTTTTAACAAGGCGTGCAACATGTCTCCAGATATTGAGTTCCGCGCGGGCTTTGCGCTTCACATTCAACTTCGCGGCTATCGTCGTTGATCCGTATCCGGATCACTACATCGGGTGGGGGTAACCAACCTGCGGCCTTTTCCGGCCATTCAATCAGACTCACTGCCTGACCATCATTCACATCACGAAACCCGGCATCCAGCCACTCTCGCGGATCATGCATACGATACAGGTCAAAGTGATACAACTCAAACGCTGGCAGGCTGTAGGTTTCTACCAAAGTATAGGTCGGACTTTTTACCCGACCACTGTAACCCTGCCCACGCAACACCCCACGCACCAGCGTCGTCTTCCCCGCACCAAGATCACCTTCCAGGTAAAGGGTCAGACCCGGAACAAGGTTTTGCGCCAGTTGCGCTCCAAACTCCAGCGTCGCGGCCTCATCGGCCAGATGGCGGGTGCAGCGCACGGTATCATCGTCTTTATGCATGAACAGGATTTAACGCAGCTGGCACAACAGATCAAGCAATGGGGCCGAGAACTCGGTTTTTCCGCCGTGGGCATAACTGACGGCGAATTGAGTGCAGCGGAAGCAGGATTGCAGGCATGGCTGGATCAGGGTTTTCATGGTGAGATGGATTATATGGCGGTGCACGGCACCAAGCGCAGCCGCCCGGCCGAACTGATACCAGGAACCGTCCGCATCATCAGTGTGCGACTGGATTATTTGCCGCCTGACGCTGCCGATCCACACACCATTCTGGACGATGCCGACACGGCCTATATATCACGCTACGCGTTGGGCCGCGATTATCACAAAGTGTTGCGCAACCGCCTG
>JAAFGW010000006.1:0-26468 GCA_010365175.1 Sulfuriferula multivorans
AACATGAAAACCTGGTCAGCGTGGATTGTGGCGTGTGCGGTAAGGCCGCGCGCGAGATGACTGTGAGCAGTTGGAATAATGTCGCTTTCTGCAAGAAGCAGGCCAATGACGCCTATTTCAGCGACACCTGCAACACCGTGGTGGCGGTGCCGTTGATGCACAAGAACCAGGTGATGGGCGTCTACAACCTGTTCATGGAAGAAGACAAAACCGTTCCGGAAGACGTACGCCTGCTGTTTCGTTCGATCAGCGAGCACCTCGGCATCGCGCTGGAAAACGCCCGCCTGACGCGCGAGAACATGCGCATCTCGCTGATGAACGAACGCCAGATGCTGGCCAACCAGATTCACGATTCGCTGGCGCAGACCCTGGCCTACGCCAAGATGCGGCTCACTGTATTGTCCGATTCGATGCGTCATGAGGACTACCCCAAGGCCAACCGCTACCTGGTTGATGTCGAGGAAGCGGTCGACCTCGCCTACGCCGACCTGCGTGATCTCATCACCCAATATCGCGATCGCATCAATCCACGCGGGCTGGTGCCAGCGATTCAGGAACTGGCCAAAGGGTTTCGCAAGAAAGCCAATGCCGACGTTGATTTTCTCAATCTGGTGCAGGATGTTTCACTGTCGCCCGACGAGGAAATCCAGGTCTTCCACATCATTCAGGAATCGCTCTACAACATCGCCAAGCACGCCCGTGCTCGCCATGTCGTCATCACCTTTGACCTGGTAGACGGCCAGTATCTCGTCAACGTCGCAGATGATGGCGTGGGCGTACAAAAGAAGAATGACGAATCGTCCACCATGGGCAAGAGCTTCGGCCTCACTATCATGCGCGAGCGCGCCGCCAAGTTAAATGGCAAACTTAGCGTAGAAAGCCGCCCAGCCGGTGGCACCGTGATCCGTCTGGTCTTCCCGCAACACAAATCCGAGCACGCCGCATGAGTCTCATCCGCATCATCCTCGTCGACGATCACACCCTGTTCCGAAAAGGGCTGGCTGAACTGCTCGAACAAAGCGGCAGCATTGAGGTAACGGCCTTTACCGGCACCCCTGACGACGTCGCCATGCTGTTGAAGGCACACCGCCCCGACGTGCTGATACTCGATCTCAATATGCCAGGTACCGACGGCATCACCCTGATGCAGCAATTGCGTGCGGAAGGCTTCAAGCTGCCCGTGCTCATCCTCACGCTTTCCGAGGCAGAGGATGATCTGGCACGCGCACTGCGCGCCGGTGCTAACGGCTATCTGCTGAAAAGCATGGAACCTGACGAAGTGGTCGACGCCATCTTGCGCGCCCAGCGTGGCGAAACCGTTGTCGCTCCTGCCATGACCGCCAAACTCGTCAGGCTTTACGACAAGAAAGGCCAGGATGCCGGTTCCCTGCTTGATGCCCTGACCCCACGCGAACGCGAAATCCTCACCCACCTGTCACGTGGTGAGAGCAACAAAGCCATCGCCCGCACCCTCGACATCAGCCACGACACGGTCAAACTGCACGTGCGCCATATTCTTGCCAAGCTGAACCTGTCGTCACGCGTTGAGGCGGCGGTGTTCGCCGTGGAAAACAGGGTCACGCCCGGGTCTGTAAAATAACGCTGATCGAGCTCGCGAACCCACCCCTTTCAATGGATAAAGCTTGAGCACGCATGAACTTAACGCCAGTCCATCACGCCGAGGCATCCACCTTGGACGCGCTGAATAGCGAACAATGCAACAAGCTGAATCAGCGTTTGACTTGGCCATTCTGAAACGCATCAACGTCACAACCCTGTCTGGAGAAGCAATATGAACATCTTGGGCCTGCTCATTTTTGTAGGGATGATCGTGCTGGGGGTATTCACGCTGGCCAACTGGGGGGCATTGAGCGCGCCGACTGCGCTTTCCTTCGTGGCTTTCAGTCTTGAAGCCCCATTGGGCCTGGTGTTGCTGGCCGTGATTCTGATGTTCGTGGCGCTCTTTACCGCCTACGTCCTGATCCTGCGCACGGCCATGTTGATGGATGCGCACCGCTACGCAAAGGAGCTCCAGGCTCAGCAGCAGTTGGCCGAAAAGGCTGAGGCCTCACGGCTCAATGACCTGCGCAGTCAGCTCGATCACGAGTTTGCACAATTGAAGGAAACCTCAGAGAAGTCACGAACCGACCTGAGCACCCGCATCGACGGCATGGAACAGGGCATGCTGAACGCGATTGAAGAATCCAATCGCATCCTGTCCGCGTATGTCGGCGAGGTGGAAGACAAGCTGGACCGAAGCTTGGCGAGTCCAGTGTCAGACAAGCCGGCTTAGCCACCGGATTGTTGAGCCGGCTAGGGCGACGCAATGAAACGCGCCGTGCTTGGCCTTATCTCATTCAACTTTCGTGTCGGTTGGCTTGTCTGGCTCGGGCAGCACTTCGGGCTCGGTAATTTCGAACTGAGGCTGCACCAGGCTGATCAGGAACTGGCCTGCCTGGGGATTGGTTTTTCCTTCGGCGGTAAAGATTTGAAGATTGCCCTCTTCCGTGATCAGGAAAAGCGGCAACACCTTGCCCGCATACCGGGCCTTCAGTTCATCCAAACCGTACTCCTCGCTCAGCTTGGTTTTCTTGACGACGGCCTCATCGGTAAACCACTCGGTCAGCGCCGCATGCGTCAAACCCTTACCAAACAGAAAACGCCCCCTGAGGTGACGCGAATGCGCGTCCAACTGTGTTTCATCCTCCGGCATCAATTGATATGCCTGCGAGCGTCCAAACAGCGGCGCAAAATGCAGTGCGGCCAATGAGTTCACGTCATCGTTGGTGGTCATCGCCAGGAGTTTGCCAATGCCACTGATCTCGACGCGATCCAATACGTTGTCGGCAAAAATACTGGCATAAAAAGCCGGGATGCCGGCCATCCGCGCAGCCGATACGTTGTGACGGCTGTTATCCACCAGCATCACGGGGTAGCCCTCGTCCTGCAGCATTTTGGCCATGTCACGCACCCAATGATAGCCACCCAGAAACAGTACGCCTTGCGGTTGCGCCTTGGCCAGGCCTAGCCGTCGTGCCACTAACGGCGCAGTCAATCCATACAGGGCGACGGTGCCAATGATGATGAAAAATGTTTGTGGCACCAGCACTTCCGAACCCGCCAATCCAACTTCTTCAAGCCGCAATGCGAATATGGAGGCCACCGCTGCGGCGACAATTCCACGCGGGGCCATCCAGGATAAAAACAGCTTTTCCTTGAGACCCAGCTTGCTTCCCCAAGTGGAGGCAAACACTGACGCAGGCCGCGCCACAAAAATCAGCACCAACAGGAATACAAAGCTGGCGATGCCGATCTGATCGAGATCGACCGGCTTGAGATGGGCCGCCAACAAGATGAATACGCCGGCGATCAACAACACCCGCAAGTTTTCCTTGAACTCGACTATATGTTGTACCGAAACTGCTTTTTGGTTGCCCAGCGCAAACCCCATGATGGTGACCGCGAGCAGACCCGACTCAGATTGCAACATGTTGGCGCCGGTAAATACCCCAACCACGAACATGACTGCTACCGGGTTATGAAGATAGTCGGGGATATAGTCCCGCTTCATGCAAAACCCCAAAATCAACGCCCCCAACAACCCGAGCACCGCACCAATGCCGATGGTTTTAAGGACTATCCCGACCACCACCATTTCATGCTGCGTCCCCGACTCCAGAATCACCTGAAACACCAGCACCGCGAGCATCGCCCCGATGGGGTCGATCACGATGCTTTCCCACTTCAGAATGGCCCCTGTTTGCCCGGTAGGGCGAATGAACCGCAACATTGGACCAATGACTGTCGGGCCGGTAACGACGAGTACAGCACCGAGCAATATGGCCAGCGGCCACTCAAGCCCAAGTATCCAGTGTGCAGCAATGGCGCTGATGAACCAGGTAATCGAAGCGCCCAGCGTCACAAGCCATGCCACCACCCCGCCAATGGCACGAAACTCTTTCACCGACAGGCTCAGCCCGCCTTCGAACAAAATCATGGCCACAGCCAATGAAACCACCGGATAAAGCAGCGTCCCCAGCAAGTCTTCTGGATTGATCCAACCCAAAACGGGGCCGGCTAAAATGCCAAATACCAAAAGCAGCAAAATTGAGGGGAAGCGCAAGCGCCACCCCAACCACTGGGCCGAGATCCCCAGGATGACGACGGCGCTGATGCTGACAAGACTGTGCTCAACCATCGGGCGATTCATACCTCGTTAGATCGAGCGGATTACCCACCCGATTGGTCAGCGTGCCCTACTCAAAAAGGGGGTTCGTTTCAGGATTATTCTTATGCGGCAGCCTACCAGCCACCCAGGCCGCTGGCTATGTGTGAGCTAGCTGCCAAATTTTCCTATATCAACGCAAGTGATCCGGTGTTTCAAGGGGAGAATGCTGCGTCTGTTCAGACTGCAATTCGGGCTGAAACCAGCCAAGCTTTTTACGCAGTTTGACCACATTGCCCACGATGATGAGGGTGGGTGCCTTGAGTCCGGCTTCTTCCGCCAGCGCAGGCAAGGTATTGAGGTCGCCCGTGATGACACGCTGGCTCGGTAGGGTGCCATGTTGAATAATGGCTGCCGGCGTTTCAGCAGTCAGGCCATGCTTGATCAGCGCCTCGCATAGCATCGGCAAGCCCTTCAAGCCCATGTAGATAACGATCGTCTGGTCTTGCCGTGCGATGCCTTCCCAGTTGAGGTTGAAGGTGTTGTCTTTCAAATGCCCGGTAACGAAGGTGACAGATTGCGCATAGTCGCGATGAGTCAACGGAATGCCCGCATAAGATGACACGCCGGCTGCGGCCGTGATTCCCGGCACCACCTGGAACGATACGCCGTGCTCGACCAGGGTTTCGATCTCTTCGCCGCCACGGCCAAAGATGAACGGGTCGCCACCTTTCAGACGCAAGGTACGTTTTCCTTCCTTGGCCAAACGTACCAGCATGAGGTTGATTTCCTCTTGCGGCACCGCATGGTCGTCGCGTTCTTTACCCACATACACACGCTCGGCATCGCGTCGGCACATGTCGAGAATAGGCGGCGAAACCAGACGATCATAGACGATCACATCGGCCTGCTGCATCAGGCGCAGGGCCCGGAATGTCAGCAAATCGGGATTGCCCGGACCGGCGCCGACCAGATAGACCTCGCCACGTGTAATTTCGTTTGCGGCGCTGTCTTTGATCATCGCGTTGAGCTCGGCTTCCGCTTCGACATCGCGACCGGAAAACACCATCTCGGCGACAGGTGAAAGAAATACCTTTTCCCAGAAAGCACGGCGCTGTTCTGGTTTGATCGCCTCACGTACTCGTGTCTTGTATCTTGATGCGAGCGCACTCAGACGTCCATACGCAGCAGGAATCATGGTTTCCAGCCGGGCGCGCAACATACGCGCCAGCACCGGAGATTCACCCCCACTGGAAACCGCCACCATGATTGGGGAGCGATCGATTATCGAAGGCAGGATAAAACTGCACAACGCGGGTTTGTCTGCCACATTGACAGGGATGTGGCGCGTACGCGCAGCATCCGCTACCTGCTTGGCTACCGCCACATCTTCCTCGACCACAATGACAGCGTCCTTGCCTTCGAGCAGTTCATCACTGAAGACATCAGCCACACGACTCAGAAGCTCGGCATGTGGCAAGCGTTTAAAGCAATCATGCAACTCAGGCGCGGCCACTTCGACGCGCGCCCCGGCACGCAGCAACAACTCGGCTTTGCGGGCAGCTGTTTCCGACCCCCCTACCAGCAGGCAGGTACGTTCACGCAGGTCGAGGAATATAGGCAGGTAATCCATGGAGTTTACTCAGTGGCCGTTTCAGGTCCGGCACCGGATTCCTTGCCTGCATCAGGCTCGGATTCCGGCTCGGTTGCGTCTTCAGCAGAAAACGGCGGGATAAAAATAAAGCGCATGTCGCCGGGACCCATTTCGACAAAATCCAGTGTTACGCCTTGCAGGTAAGGCGTGCTGGAAGATGCAATCAGTATCTCGACTTTGTTGCAGATCAGCTGCTCGTCAAGCTCGCGTTCGTGATCAAATCCCATCGCGTAGTTCACACTTCCATCGTCTTCCTGAGTGGCGGCGACTCGCAATATCATGCCAAAAACATCCGGGTTGTTGGCAACAGCTCGAATTTGCTCGGCAGCAGCGTCGGTAATTTTGATCATGGGTAATTCCTCGTAATTTAAGCGGCTGCACGCGCCTTGCGCGCGCGCACCTGGTTTAAAAATGGCGCAATCCACCCCTGTGCGCCCGTGCCACGACGATGTACGTACGCCGCTAGCAGGTTGTGTAGTTGATAGCCGTCATGCTGGCCATCAATTCCATGGCCGCGTTTAACCTGATAAGCGTATATGGAGTCGGATGGCAGATTTTCCAGACTGGAATAGTGAAATTCATGTGCGGGTATGGTGTCCGCTTCCTGCCAGCGATCATCGCCGGTGGGCTGCAGGTATGCATAGCCACGTCCCACTGGCCGATCATGCATACGGGTATCGCCAGGCACCACCCCGACCATTTCACACGTTTTGCCCTGCCAACTCAGGCTGCGCGACAAATACATCAAACCGCCACATTCTGCATAGGTGGGCAGCCCCGCCTCAATGGCACACTGGATACTTTGGCGCAAAGATTGATTGGCTTCGAGCGCGTCCATGAACACTTCCGGGAAACCTCCCCCGATAATCAGCCCATCCAGCTGCGGTAAATGTTGCGTGTTCAAGGTATCCAGTTCAACCAATTCAACGTTGTCTGCACGCAGTGTGTCCAGATCCTCACTGTAGTAAAAACCGAAAGCCTGATCATGGGCAATGCCAATACGAAGTGTCTCCGCCGAAGCGACAACGTGTAATGGCGTTGCCACTGCCAAATTCGGTGCTCTGTCGGCGATAGCCAGCAAGTGATCGAGGTCTACCTGCGCAGCCACGCGTTCACCCACATGCTGAATACTTGCCAAAGCCACCTGTTGTTCGTTGGCAGGTACCAAACCCAGATGCCGCTCTGCGATCATCATACTGGTGTCATGCTGCACGGCGCCAATCACTTCAACATCGGTGTAATGCTCGATCACCGCACGCAATTTCGACTCGTGCCTGCTCCCGCCGAGATTATTCAGGATCACACCGGCAATTCGAATATCCGGATCAAACGCCTGATACCCCAGAATCAATGGCGCCACCCCACGCGTCATGCCGCGCGCATCAATCACCAGCACAACCGGCGCATCGAGCAATTTGGCCAGCGCTGCGTTACTGTTGCTGCCATCCAGATCCAGCCCGTCATACAGGCCTTTATTTCCTTCGATCAGGCTGATCCGTGCATCGGCTGCGACGCGCGCAAACTGCTGCTCGATTTCACCGCGTTGCATCATGTGGAAATCGAGGTTGTAACAGGCGCGCTGGGCGGCCATCCCGATCCAAAGCGGATCGATGTAATCGGGACCTTTCTTGAAACCTTGAACGGCATGGCCACGCGCATGCAACGCCGCGCACAACCCAAGAGTCAATGTGGTTTTTCCTGAGGATTTATGGGCCGCAGAAATAAACACGCGGGGCATATGAGCCCCGCGTTCAGTTGGTTTGGAATGGCTATCGAGCGAGTTCATGCCGGATGATCCTCTGCCCGGATTAACCGGGCAGAATCAAGGCTCAATGTTCCAGTTTGGCGACGGTTTCGTCGTCGAGAGTGACCGGCAACAAGCGCAACACCTTCACTGCGAAGGTTGTCACCAGCAGGGCAATCGCGACACCACCGAGTCCAAGGAAGATTTCCGGGACACTAGGGGTGTAACTATGAACTTCGCCATCAAAGAAACTGCTCTTCACATTCATGCCGGGGAACATATCCAGCGGGAAGGCCTGTGCGCCAATGATGGTGACGTACATCTGCGCAAGTCCACCGATAATCACCAGAGCGCACGCAATCATGATCCAGGTGCGTTGCTTGCCCAGCCGGCTTAATAGAATAACCAGCGGCGCTACGCACCCGAGTGCAATATGCCCAACCCAGAACAAGACAGTGAAAATGCCGCCGTCGCGCAGAATAAACGCTTCAACCGCGTGATATTTCGCAAAATACAAGTTGGTCAGGTGCTGCACAACCACGAAATAGAGCACTGCAGCGACAAACACCACGAGCAGGGTCTTCAGCCGCATCATTACCGCATCACCCAGAGTACGACCGGTCCAAGCATAGGAGGCAGCCAGAACCATCAGGTAAATTGCCAGGCCGTAGGCAAACGACATGATGATGAACATCGGCGCCAGCATTGCGGTGCCGTACAGTTCGCGCGCAATCAAAAAACCGAACAGTGATCCGGTACCCGTTGTCAAAGTCAGACGCCAGATAAATGCCGCGGTACCTGCTGCCTTGGAGTAGGTTTTGACGGTGCGATCCATCATCGTCCACAAATAGACACCCACCAAGACAAAGAAACCGGAATACAGGAAAACGTTCCAGGTAAACATCGACTTGAAATTGAAGTGCGTCATCGCCACGATCAGACGATCTGAACGTCCCAGGTCAAGCACCAGCACCAGTAGTCCACCCAGCATCAATGCCAGGGCAAGAATCGCCGACAAAGGCGCTAAAGGCTTGTACATCGGTTTATTGAATACCGATGCAATGGATGCCACGTTCAGCGCACCCGATGCGGCCACAATCAGGAATACAGCAAAGACGTGCGGCAGACCCCAGACAATTTGATTGTCCATGCCAGTCACGACGTGCCCGTAGTGGTGCATGGTATTCCAGGCGAGTGCGCCAAACAGCACGAACAAACCCAGTGCCCCGAACAACATCCAGAATTTCGGGCTGCTGCCCTCTACTTCGCGGAAAGTAATGCTTGCCATGTTGATTTAGATTCCGTGATAGCGAACGCCAAGATTAAGATTCAGATCAGCACGTACCTGCTTGGTCGGCAGTTCGCGCAATTTCTTGGAAATCTCGCTCTCAGGATCATTCATGTCGCCAAAAACCAGTGCGTTATGGCCCGATGCAGTGCAAGCCTCGACACAAGCCGTTGTACCATCACCGCGGTCGATTTTTTGCACACAGAATGTACACGATTCGACGGTTCCGATTCCACGCGGAACATCCGGCTTCTGCGTATCGTTGAGTGATTCATGCACCAAAGATCGCGCTTTGTACGGACAGGCCATCATGCAGTAGCGACAGCCGATGCAGGTGTGACGATTGACCAACACGAGGCCATCCGCACGCTTGAACGATGCACCCGTAGGGCACACGTCGACGCAGGGCGGTTCGGCACAATGCTGGCACAGCATCGGCAAATTGGTTTCCATTTGCGTCAATGGATCCTGTAGTACCAGCTTGCGAATCCATTGCGGCGCTTGCTTGGGGTGCTTGCTTTCCGCCACCGGCGTCCAGCCGTTTTCGGTGCTGCAAGCGGTCACACAGTCATCGCAACCAGTTGCGCATTTGGTTGCATCAACCATCATGCCCCAGCGCACAGCGCTACTGGCCGCCTGCTCTTCAGGACGACCATGCGCAACTTCATAAAGCATTACGCCAGGCGCAATCGTCAGGCCAGCCGCTGTTGCCGTGGCTGCGCTGATAAAACGGCGGCGCTCCGGCGAAACCGCTGCATTTTCAGAGTCTTGTTTCATTTCGCTCATTGGGCAACTCCTGCCATTTCTTCTGGACTTACCGATGTTCTGGTATTGGCTGCCAGCTTGTGCTTCAAGTGCGCAGTTTCAGCGTTGAGCGGATGCATGGCAATCGAGCCCTTAGGCTTGGTGGAATGGCATTCGAAACAATCAATTTTGACCGATGCATAGCTATGGCAGCTGATACAGAAGTCATCCTTGACCGCTGCGACACTGCCAGTTTTCTCACTGGCGTGGCAATTGATACATTCCTTAAGGCTGTATTTCTTGGTGCGTATACCTTCGATTACCGTCTTGTCACGGTGTCCATCCAGTACGTCCATGTGGTTGCGCCGCATGAACTCGGTGGGTTCCACGCACTGCTCACCCTTAATGGCTTTGGTGATAACCGGTTGAGGTGCGCCCTTCGCTTTAGGCTGATCTTCAGACCCAGCCCAAGCCAAGGCCGCAGTCGTCAACACGACCACACCCAACGCCAGGAATTGTTTCAATTTGACAGCCACGCTTAGTCACCCATGCCCATTTTGATATAGCCAGTTGGGCAGACATCCGCGCAAATGTGACAGCCGATGCACTTGCCGTAGTCGGTGTCAACGTAGCGACCGACGGTTGGATTGTCCTTCTTCTTGACCTTGAACACAGCAACCTGCGGGCAGTATATTACACAGTTATCGCACTCGAAGCATTGTCCGCAAGACATGCAGCGCTTGGCTTCACCAACAACAGCGGTGTCCGACAGAGCGTGCAGACGCTCTTCGAAATTGCCCAGTGCGCCGGCTTTATCGAGCACGGTTACATCGCGAATATTGCGTTCCACGGCCGGGAAATGCCCGAGGAATAATTCGGTATGCGCCGTAATATGACGCGACGATGCATCTTCGAAGTTGTGCAGACCGATTTTGCTGGAGTCTGAGCCATGAACCAAGCCATGAGCCTCTTCAACTTCATGGCCGGTTTCCAGCCATTTGCGAATCTGGTCAAAGTGATGCACGTCAACCTTGGGACGCTTGCTGAGTTCTTTTTTGCCCTCCAGGAAGGCATGAATGCCTTCGACAGCGATAGAGGCATGGCCAATTGCAGTGGTCAAAAGGTGCGGGCGAATCACGTCGCCGCCGATAAATACCTTTTCGCTTCCAGGAAAGCGATAGTTCTTATCGGCTTTCATCAAGCCATTATTGTTGTTGAATTGCTCAAGACCCGTAAAGTCGACGCCTTGACCAATCGCCGAGACGATCAAATCGGCAGGAATATCGCGCTCCGTACCTTCTATGAGCTTGGTTTCTTTGCCTTCCATCACAAAATCAGAAACCCGCAAAGCGGTAGCACGACCACGTTCGTCCAGGATCACTGCGATGGGGGTTACGCCACCCAGAATTTCAATCCCTTCTTGTTGAGCATGTTCAATTTCATGCTTGCTTGCGTTCATTTTGTCGATGGTGGCGCGGGAAACCAGCACGACTTCTGCACCTTCACGCGCAGAAACCGATGCAACGTCATGTGCCATGTGGCCGGAAATCACGTTCTCTGCGCTCGGACGCTCGTCAACGGTACCCGACTTGGTGACGTTACCCAAACGACGTGCAACGGTTACCACGTCGATTGAGGTATCGCCGCCGCCGATCACGACAACGCGATTGCCGACGTGTTGGAGACGACCTTCGTTAAAAGCACGCAGAAAGGCGACAGCGGTTACAACGTTGGGCGCTTCTGCACCGGCAACCGGCAACGGACGGCCTGATTGCGCACCCATTGCCATGAAAATCGCATCATATTCCTTGTCGATTTCTTCGTAGCTCACATCAGTGCCAACGCGCGTCTTCAAGCGAGTTTCAACACCCATTTCGATAATGCGGCCAATTTCCGAGTCGAGCATTTCACGCGGTGTACGGAATCCGGGAATGCCGTAGCGCATCATGCCGCCCAGCTCATCATGCTCATCAAAAATCGTGACGCCGTGACCGCGCAAACGCAGCTGGTAAGCAGCGGCCAGGCCGGCAGGACCCGCACCGATGATGGCGACTTTTTTACCGGTGGACGCGCCAGCCGGGGTGAATTTCATGCTGTTTTCAATGCCCCAGTCGCCAATGAAATGCTCGACCGAGTTGATGCCCACATGGTCTTCCACCATGTTGCGGTTACAGCCTGATTCACAAGGAGCCGGGCAGACACGGCCCATCACAGCAGGAAAGGGATTTGCCGACGTCACACGCTCGAATGCGTATTGCTGCCAGGTTACGCCAGCAGGCGGCTTCTCGATGCCACGTACAATGTTCAGGTAGCCGCGGATATCCTCACCTGCCGGGCATGACCCCTGGCAAGGCGGCGTAGCAAGCATGTACTCTGGGCACTTATCAGTCCAGCTGGCCTGGAAAATCGCGTCCTGCGAAGTACGGAATTTACCCTCTTTCTCGCCTTCTTTATAACGACGATATGAAAGGCCTTCGGTTTTTGCTTGATTCGTCGTAACAGCCATGCTGGTTCTCCTAACGCTTACGTAACTAAAGATAGATTTATTGCAATCAGCCCGCTTATTCAGCTTTTTCCAGCTTGATTGCCTTGCTAACCAATTGATGTACTCCGCCCACCATGCTCATATCGAACCCATACATGGGTAATACTTTGGTGAATTGCGCCTTGCAAATCGCGCAGATCATGGCCATGAAATTGACCTTGTGTTCTTTGACCACATTATTCAGAGCGGTGGCACGCGGCAACGCGCCTTTGACACGGACTTCCAACAGATCGTCGGTCAGCACGCCGCCGCCGCCGCCGCAACAGAAGGTGGCCTCGCCAATCGTGCCGTCCGCCATATCATGGTAATTGTTCACCACTGACTTGATCAGTTCGCGCGGGATTATGAATTGGCCGCCCGGCTCTGTACCCATACGCGAGGCACGTGCCACGTTGCAGGAGTCGTGATAGGTCACGACCAGATCGTCGTTAAGCGAGGGGTCAACCTTGATTTTTCCGGACTTGATCAGGTCGTTGGTCAGCTCGCAAATGTGCTGCGGCTGCGGGTAATTGTGATCAAGCTGTTTTTGCAACTCGACCGAGAAGGGATCATCTGCACCGTAACCAATACCGGTCAGCGTATTCCAGAAGCTGTACGCCACACGCCAGGCATGGCCACATTCGCCAACGACGATGCGTTTGCAACCCAGCTCAAGCGCAGCATCGCGAATCCGCATGGCAACCGCACGCATGGTTTCGTAGTTACCATTAAACAGACCAAAATTGCCGGCTTCTGAAGCGTGCGAAGACATCGTCCAACTAATGCCCGCAGCATGAAAGACCTTGGCATAGCCCATCAAGGATTCCACATGAGGCTCGGCGAAATAATCTGCGGATGGCGTAATGAACAGTACTTCAGCGCCTTTGACGTCGAGCGGTATTTTTACCGCCACGCCTGTGTCAGCTTCGATGTCTTCTTCCAGACCTTCCAATGTGTCTATCAGCGCAGGGCCGGGCAAACCGAGGTTATTACCGATTTTCTGGACTTTGCCCAGAATTTCGTTCGAATACTTTTGCCCCATGCCCACATGGTTCAGGATTTCACGTCCAGCCATGGTGATTTCAGCGGTATCAATTCCGTACGGGCAATACACCGAACAGCGACGGCACTCCGAACACTGATGGTAGTAGTTGTACCAGTCGCCCAGAATGTCCTGGGTCAGATCCTTGGCGCCGACCAGTTTGGGAAACAGCTTGCCCGCAGTGGTGAAGTAACGGCGGTAGACCTGACGCATCAGATCCTGGCGTGCCACTGGCATGTTCTTGGGATCAGACGTGCCCAGGTAGTAATGGCACTTATCGGTACAGGCGCCGCAGTGAACACAGGCATCCAGGAAAACTTTCAGCGAGCGGTACTTGCCCAGCAACTCGCCCATCTTGTCGATGGCGCGCTCTTTCCAATCTTCTCCCAGCTCATGCGGATAACCCATGAAGTCCTGCACCTTTTCGGGCGCAGGAAAGGACTTGATATGCGACATCGCGCCTTCCCGAAGTTTGGGAATCTCGATGTCGTCCTTCATTTCCGGAATATCGAATTTAGCAACAGCCACTTGCGCGTCCTTTGTCTGTACTTGGTTGCTCGTTAAACAATGTCAACGAATCAGTTTTTCTGATCGAGCCGTGCGGCCCATGCGGCCACATGGCGATGCTCACGCGGGTTGTCTACCTGGTTGCGCGTGGGACTGAAGAACAGACCCGGTGCGTGCAGCAGCTTGCTGATCGGAAAAATCAGCATCAGAAACGCCACCAGCCCCAGATGAATCAGCAGAATCGGATCAGCAGGCACCGGCTGCACATCGAAGTACATCAGTCCCATGAAGAAGACCTTGAGCGCAACAATGTCGGTATGGACGACAAAGGTCATCAGCATGCCGGATACGCCAATCGCGATCAGCAACAGCAGCATCAGGTGATCGGACGGTGTCGATATGTAACGTACCCGGTCAACCAGAAAGCGGCGTGCCCAGAGGCCAGCCAGGCCGATCACCATCAAGAAACTGGCGTACTTGCCAAACGGCTGGAAGATGTCCACCCAGAACCAGACTGGCTCGGTGAAATAGCGCAGATGGCGCAACAGCACCAACAGCAGGCCAAAGTGGAACAGCCAGCCAAACACCCAGATCCATTTATTGGCTTTGAAGAGCGATTCGAACACCACGACTTCTTTGGCCATGCGGTATATCACCCCGCTGCGCGTCGTCGGCGCGGGCGTAGTGGGAATCACCAGCGGCGCAGGCGTACGGCTGTAGTCGACTATTTTGTAGACCAAACCGATTACCATCACCAACGCTGCGACGTAAAACATCCCGGCGTAAATCATCGTCACTGTAGACAAGCTCATCCCCTAACTACGTTTCTGTTTACGAATCAAACGCACACGCCATGACCACGTCATTTCAATCAGCGCATTCAATTTGGAAACACAAACCCAGAATCAAAGCCGCCCCGAAAAAAACCGGGGCGACCCGAAAGCGTTACGACTTAGATACAGCCGGTCGGCTTGGGCAGGCCAGCAATCTTACAAGCCTGCTTGGCGGGACCATAAGGGAACAACTCGTACAAGTACTTGTTGTTGCCTTTATCGGCACCGAGCTTCTTGCCGATTGCTTTGGTCAGAACGCGTACAGCGGGTGCGATCTGATATTCGGCGTAGTACTCACGCAGGAAGTTAACGACTTCCCAATGGCCATCAGTCATCTCTACCTTCTCTTCGACAGCCATGAACTTGCCAACATCTTCGTTCCATTGCGACAAGTCAATCAAATAACCTTCTTCGTCGACTTCGTACTCTTTACCAGCGATATCTACCATGGGCATAGCAATACTCCTTAAATTGAATTTACAGCCAAGACTGACAGCTGTTGTGTTCTGCAACCAGATCCACAAAACCGCCGTAATCCACGACATTGACTCCGTCCAACACACGCCCGGACATGCCACGCGCCGCCAGATCAGGACCGAGAGCGTAAATCTTGAGGTCAGCTGCGGCTGCCTGGATTTTCGCCGCTGCCGTGCCGCCCTTCGTCACCGCGTAGACCGCGTCTTCGATCAGCAATACAGCAGAACCCTTTGTGGCCATGGCGAGACAGCTTTCCAGCGAACCCCGTTCTGTAGCCGATTTATTCACAATATGCAACATATCCGTCTCCTTAGAAGCTGATCACGATGTCTTGCTCGGCCATGAGATTTGCCATCTCATCAACAGAGAGCACTGTCACATCAACAATCAGGTCTTCCTCAGTCAGACCTCGCGCATCCATCGATTTTTGATCGACATACAATTTCTCAATGTCGTAGCCATCCAGCGCACGATAGGTCTTGGAAAAATCCTTGACCTCGATACCCTTGGTGTCAACGCCCTTAATCAGCTGATACACACCATCATCAGTGAACACCATGCTTACATCCTGATCGAAAGCGGCGGTAATCAGCACTACTTCCAGGCCTTCCAGCGCATACACAGTACCGTGTGGCGCCTTGCGGTTCAGGAACATGAATTTTTTGATGATGCCGGAGCCTTCATCCATATCGTCCATTTCACTCATCTCGTTATTCCTTAATCACCGAACGTCACGAGACGATCGTACTGAATACCCATTTCAACCAGCTGACCCAGACCGGAAATCCGGTAGCCAGGTGCCAGCACATCATCAGTGATACCGCGACGCTGCGCAGCAGCCACACATACAACCAGCTCAACGCCATGTTCCGCAGCCAGCTTGGACCAGCGAGCCGAAACATTACGATCATCCTGGGGAGGCGTAGCCAGACGCGTGGAATTGTTCACGCCATCATGATAGAAAAACACGCGCGGTACAGTATGCCCCTTCTCGATCGCCGAACGGGCGAACAGAAAAGCAGTATCACTGGCCTGATGTGTATAAGGCCCTTCGTTAATAAGTATGCCGAATTGCATTGCTTGCTTTAGCTCCGAAAAAATCAGTCATTATTATCAAGACACCGCCGCAACCGAAGCTGCGGCGGTATAGATAACCGTCCCGAAACAGCTTAGAAGCGGATGTGCGTCGAAGTGTTCAGGTTGGCGCGACTACCCCGCCAGTTATCAATGTGATACTTGGTGAAGGGCAGTCCGGTCTTCTCGAAGAATGCGGGCCAGCCAATCCGGTCGATCCAGTCGATCATGCGCTCCCACGGCTTGCCGTCTTCCTTGTAGGTGGCCAGAATTTTCTTGACCACTACGGCAACTTCAGGCCAGCGCGGTGCGTTGTTCGGCAAACCGGATGCGACCAGCTTGTGGAAGGTCGGCTTCGAACGTGCGTTCGAGTTTTTGCCGCCTACCCAGATTGCCAGCTTCGAATGTTCAGGATCGTTGATCTGCATCGGAGGACACGGGGGAAAGCACGCGCCACAGCAAATGCATTTCTTCTCGTCCACTTCCAGCGAAGGCTTGCCGTTCACCAGAGCGGGACGGATCGCTGCCACCGGGCAACGCGCAACCACCGAAGGACGCTCACACGCGTTAGCAACAAGATCATGGTTGATCTTGGGCGGCTTGGTGTGCTGAACGATGATGGCGATATCCGCCTGGCCGCCGCAGTTGATTTCGCAGCAGGAGGTGGATAGCTTGACGCGGTTAGGCATCTCGCAATTGACGAATTCGTCGAACAACTCATCCATCAGCGCCTTGGTCACGCCGGAAGCGTCGGTGCCAGGGATGTCGCAGTGCAACCAACCCTGGGTGTGCGCAATCATCGACACCGAGTTGGCGGTACCACCGATGGGGTAACCCTTGTCGTTCAGCGCCTTGATCAGCGGCTCGACCTTGGAACCATCGGACACCATGTATTCGATGTTGGAACGCGCGGTGAAACGTACAAAACCGTCGCCAAACTGGTCGGCAATATCGGCCAGCTCACGAATGGTGTAGTGACTCATTTGTCGCGCTGTGCCGGCCTTGACCGTCCAGATTTCGTCGCCGGATTCAGCGCGATGATAGAGGACACCCGGCTTCGGATGGCTGTGGAAATTCCACTTGCCATAATTTTTCACCATCACTGGGTGCATGTAGGGCATTGGATCCGGTGCACCAGATTCAATAGGCGGACGCATTTCTGCCATGATTTTTCTCCAACAAATTTAATGTGCGGGATCCGGTTCGCACCGGACCCCGCAGTAAGCAACGATTAAGCGGCGGTGGACTGCTTGTACTCGTTCCACTTCTCGACTTGCTCGTCCCAATCGTCGGAACGGAAGTAAGGATTGTTACGTGGCTCTTTGATCATGTTGGGATCAACCGGAATGTCCATGCCTTCGAGGAAGTTGGTCAGGCCGATACGCTCGATCATTTCACCAGTACGCTCGTGCTCCAATGCATTTTCAGCGAAGAAGTCGAGGATGTTGCGGGCCAGCTCGTTCAGCTTTTCAAAGTCTTCGTCCGACTCTAGCTTCATGAACGGAATCACCACGCTGCCGATGGTTGCGCCAATTTTCAACACGCCTTTGCCGCCCACCAGGATGGACACGCCCTTGTCATTACCGGGCAACAGGCCGCCGGGGATGACGTTCATGCAGTGCATACAGCGCACGCAGTTTTTGTTGTCGATGCACATAACGTTGCCATCACCCAAAGCTGCGGTGGAAACGGTTTTGCTGGCGACAAGCTTGTCGGCGGCAACCAGGGTGATCGCCTTGGTCGGGCACTTGCTGATCACGTCGTTTACCAGATCGGACATGCCGTGCGCTTTGTAGTAATCCTGAACCCGTGCTTCGTTGACGCGGATGTTGTCGCGCCAGGTGCCGATGGTGGCCATGTCGGAACGCTGAATGGCGTTGACGCAGTCGTTCGGGCAGCCAGAGAACTTGAACTTGAACTTGTAGGGCAGGGACGGACGGTGCATGTCGTCCAGGTTGTTGTTGATGACGGTGCGCAGGGCTCTTGCTTCGTCGTAGCAGGACATTTCGCAACGCGCTGCGCCAACGCAAGACATCGATGTGCGCAAAGCAGGGCCGGCGCCGCCGAGGTCGAAACCCATCTCGTTGAATGCGTCAAACGCAGGCTGTACGTTAGCCGTTTTGATTCCCTGGAACATAATGTCGCCGGACTGTCCGTGGAATGCGATCAGGCCCGAACCACCGGTTTCCGTCCAGACATCACACATCTTGCGCAACAAATCGGAACTGTAATGCATGCCTGCGGGCGGTTGCACGCGCAAGGTGTGGAATTCCGCGGCCTCGGGGAAAAGCGGCTTGTTGTCTTCACCCTTCAGTTCGGTGAAACGGGGAATAACGCCGCCGCCGTAACCGAACACGCCAACCGTACCGCCCTTCCAGTAACCTTTCTTGGTCTGGTAAGACGTTTCCAGCTGACCCATCAGGTCAACCATCATGTCGTTATCCTTAGCCAGACGCTTGAGGTCGGTCACGAAGCTGGGCCACGGGCCGCTTTCGAGGTCGTCCAGATTGGGCGTATCAATCATTTGCTTTGACATTATCTTCTCTCCTAGAAAAATTCGAAATGCCCGCTCAGCCGGCAGCTCAACGGTATCCTTATATCGTATTGGCTTGCGGGCTTAAACACCATCATTCTGATGGGTAAATCGCCTACTCCATATGGGTAGGCCTATACCTACCCATATGGAGTAGGCGGGTTTCCCCAACACGGTAATGCCTTTTCCAGTCAAAGAATGAGACATTACGCAACCGCCACATCAATCCATAAGAGTATTAAAATATTGTTGCGAACGCAAGCCCATGCACTATATAGGGTTGAAATATCTCG
The DNA here is from genome assembly GCA_010365175.1 of Sulfuriferula multivorans. GTDB lineage: Bacteria > Pseudomonadota > Gammaproteobacteria > Burkholderiales > Thiobacillaceae > Thiobacillus. The sequence goes on from JAAFGW010000006.1 coordinate 18,879, forward strand.
CCACACCCTCATTCAAATAGATTGCGTGAGCTGCCTTCAATGCACTGACCCGACAATTCAACTAGACCGGACTGAAAATACATGCCTGAGATCACCTCCATAGATAAGTTGCGACTGCCCTTTGGCGGCCAGGAAATTGAATTCCAAAATTTTATTCACGAATCAGGGGGTGTCCCTTTCTTGCGCATTCGCATTCGCGAAAACAAGCGATTTACTATTTTTGAAGTGGATCCAACCAGCGCGAAGAAATGGGCTGATGTTATGCATGCATGGGCCAAGGAGCACGCCGGGGAAGTGTCATGACATGGGGTAGCTGGCCAGAAGATAAGCCGGAGGAGTACATCCCGAGCATGATTGATCTGCAATTTGACCTGGTTGGAACAACTATCCAGGCCGACAACGCACAATTACTGTCTGATGCGATATTGAATCTGTTACCTTGGCTGGGAGACCATGCTGGTGCGGGTATACAGCATCTGAAAGGTGCTGAAACCAACTGCGGGGATACCACGCTGAATATTAACCGGCGTACCAAAATGTTCATGCGAGTGCCCAAGGATCGGGTGGATGACCTGCAAATACTGCGTGGAAAAACGCTCAGTTTGAACGGCCACTCTTTGCAAATTGGCAATTTCAAAACGCGTGCGTTCTCGCCTTTTGCCCACATCTACGCTCATTTCGTTGACACAGGTAGCGCGGGTGAAGAACAATTCGTGCAGGATGTGATGCGCGAGCTCGACGGACATTTCGAGCTGCGTTGCGGATTTATCTGTGGCAAGCAGCAAACCCTGCAAAGCGCATCCGGCCCGCTCTATGGCTTTAGTCTGATGTTGCACGACGTCCCACCCCACAAATCCCTGCAAATTCAGGACGAAGGCTTGGGGCGCAATCGTTTGTTAGGCTGCGGGATTTTCATCCCGCATAAATCCATCACACCAGTCGCACCGGTGAATCATTAAAAATCAAACTTTAAAGGAGCAGTAATCATGGGTTATATGTTGAACGGCGAAGAACTGGAAACGGGCGAAGATGAATTCCTGCTGGAAGCCAATTTCAGCGACGAAATCGTGCCGATTATCGCTGAGGCGGAAGGCATCAAGCTGACCGACGTGCATTGGCAAGTCGTCAATTTCCTGCGCGACACATACAAGGAAGACGGTCAGACCCCCAACTTCCGCAATATGCTCGCTGGATTGGATGAGCAGCACCCGGGCGTGGACTGGAAGAAAGTGCTGTACGAGCTGTTCCCCAACCAGCCCGCACGTCAGGGGGTCCGCGTCGCCGGCCTGCCCAAGCCTTTCGGCAAAGGTGGCTACTAAGTAGTACGGGGGCAGACCCTGTGCAGTTCATCGCGCTGCTGCCCCCATTTATCGTGCTTGAAGTCACTATGTTCAATACGGTTGTATCCACAGATTCCCTTGCCAGCCAGCTCGACAATCCCAGCTGGGTGGTGATCGACTGCCGCTTTACGCTCACCGAACCCTCAGCCGGTCGGCGAGCCTATGCGGCAGGCCATATACCCGGTGCGCGCTATGCGCACCTTGACGAAGACTTGTCTTCCCCTGTCACGCCCACCAGCGGACGGCATCCGCTGCCCGACCTGGCCGCATTTTGCGCTCGGCTTGATGCCTGGGGTATCACGCCCGATTCCCAAGTGGTCGTCTATGACGACAGCTTTGGTTCGATGGCGGTACGCCTGTGGTGGTTGTTGCGCGGATTGGGTCACAAGAACATCGCGCTGCTCGATGGCGGTTTGCCGAAATGGACGCGCGAAAAGCATCCTCTGACTGACGCGCTGCCCGCTATTGCTGCGCAGACTTACCCCTGTCCCGACCGCCCCAGTTGGGGCGTGGACGCAGCGACGGTCGACAACATCCGTCAAAGTGCTGCGCACAAACTCATCGACGCGCGCCCGGAGCAACGTTTCAGCGGCGAACGTGAACCACTTGATACGGTGGCCGGCCACATACCCGGTGCGATCAACTGGGTGTTCGAGGAAAACCTCGACATGGACGGCACCTACCTTCCCGCCGACGAACTACGCGAAAACTACACCCGGCTGCTGAATGGTGTGGTGCCAGGAAACGTCGTCCACACCTGCGGCTCCGGCGTCACCGCCTCCCATAATATTCTGGCGATGGAAATTGCCGGATTGCCCGGCTCACAGCTTTACCCCGGCTCATGGAGCGAGTGGATCACTGATCCCGCCCGCCCCGTCGCCACAGGAGAGGTCGCCTAGGCGACTCAAGGAGAACAGTCATGGCCATGCCCATCCGCGTCAAAACCATCTGGTTCAAGAAGGAAGGCGAGCGCACCGCCGGGGAAATCGCCTCCGCTGTGGCCACCACCACTTGGCGCGTCGCCGACAAGGCGATAGACAATCTGGGGCGTGCGAACTACGACATCATCACCCCGGCTCGCGGTTTCAAGCTGATCGCCGAATTCCTCGCCTTTCTGGTGCATTACTGCGACCGCATGGCGTATGCCTCGCTGGCGCCGGAACGCCGTTTGGCCGTGCTTCAGGCCGTCAGTAACCGCTTGGGCGAAGTGATGGAGCAGAACGTGCGCGAAATGGTGGGCAAGGATGACCCACGCAATTACAAACAGGAATTTATCGATTTCCTGAACCGCCGTTTCGACGTCTACGCCGAGTTTGAATTCCCCGACGACGACAAGGCCAGCTTCCCGGCGCTGCGCTACCTCGGCCTGCAGATCCGCGAGGAGATGGGCGACAACGACAAGACCTGGGTCATGGACCAGATCATGGACATCGAAATGCCCGAGATGATGGCCACGGTGCGGAAGAGCTTCAAGGGCCTCTTGTCCGACGCGCCAGTCAAGCGCGGATTCGGCTCGCCCGACATGCTGCCGCCGGAATAAATGCCCGCGACGCCGTCCCCGTTTGATCTGTCCAACGAGTCGGGCTATCGCGTCTGGCGTGAGGCCAAACTCGCCGCCTATCCGCGCAGTGTCGATGAACTAGTCGTCACCCTCAACGATCCGCGGCATGTACATGCAGATGAAATGGCCGCACTCGCGGTGTGCTGCGACCGCAGCAACATGGCCATCTACCATGCGCCCGACCATCCACCGGCAGACAAATCGTTTCCGCATCAGCTTGCGGCCCAGCTGGGCCTCGTCCGGCTGGAAGGCAACTACCTCTCCGACGCAGATGGTTTGTCGAGCATCACGCCGGCGAGCGAAGCAGGCAATAGTCGCGGCGAATTCATTCCGTATACGAACAAGCCGATCAACTGGCATACCGACGGCTATTACAACGCGCTTGACCGCAGCATTCTCGGCATGACGCTGCATTGCGCACAGGACGCCGAATCGGGTGGCAGCAATGCCCTGCTCGACCACGAAATCGCCTACCTCCAGTTGCGTGACATCAACCCGGATTACATCGCCGCGCTGATGCAACCCGACGCAATGATCATTCCCGCCCGCATGGACGAGGACAACATTGCCCGTCCGGAACAGAGCGGCCCGGTGTTTGCGGTGGATCCCGAGCACGGGTTTCTCACCATGCGCTACACCGCGCGTACCCGCTCGATCGTGTGGAAAGCCGATGCCATAACCCAGGCTGCGGTCAAAACCCTGGCCGACATCCTCGCTAGCTCGGAATATGTGTTGAATGCGCATCTGCGCCCGGGCATGGGCCTACTCTGCAATAACGTCCTGCACACGCGCAGCGCGTTTACCGATTCAACCGCACACCGCCGCCTGCTCTATCGCGGGCGCTATTACGACCGCCTGCGCTTTGATTTAGGGCACCTTTAGAAAAAGCCCCCGCCCGCGCAGCCTAGGCAGCGGGTAAAATAGCAGTCTTCTTTTTCGGCCCACGCCGTCATGCAGCTTCTCACCCTTGGGGTCAACCATCACACTGCACCGCTCGCGATCCGCGAACAGGTCGCGTTCGGCCCCGAAAAGCTGGTACAGGCGCTGCATGAGCTGACGCAAAGCCAGCGTGCGTCTGAAGTGGCCATCCTGTCGACCTGCAACCGCACCGAGCTGTATTGCAACACGCCTTCGCCCGAATCCGTAACGCAATGGCTGGCCGACTTTCACCATATCGAGCGCCGTGAACTTGCGCCATATCTGTATGCCCTGCCGCGTGAACAAGCCGCGCAGCATGCCTTTCGCGTCGCGGCAGGGCTTGATTCGATGGTGCTGGGCGAAACACAAATACTCGGCCAGATGAAGCAGGCGGTGCACACCGCCGAAGAAGCCGGCACGCTCGGCCTGTTACTGCACAAGCTGTTCCAGCGCACCTTCTCAGTGGCCAAGGAAGTCCGCACCAGCACTGAAATCGGCGCCAATTCGGTGTCAATGGCTGCCGCTGCTGTGAGGCTTGCCGAGCGGATTTTCCCCAGCGTCAAGGAACAGGCCTGTTTGTTCATCGGCGCCGGCGAGATGATCGAGCTGTGCATTACGCATTTTGCTGCGCAGCATCCCCGCCGCATGACTGTGGCCAACCGCACCGCCGAACGCGCCCGCCCGCTGGCAGAGCGTTTTGGCGCCAGCGTCATCCCACTGACCGCTTTGCCGGAAGAACTCCCGAACTACGACATCATTATCACCTCCACCGCCAGCCCGCTGCCTATCCTGGGCAAGGGTCTGCTCGAGCGTGCGATCAAGCAGCGCCGGCATCGCCCAATCTTCATCGTCGATCTGGCCGTACCACGCGACGTCGAAGCCGAGGTCTCCGACATGGGTGACGTTTTCCTTTACACCGTGGACGACCTCGGCCAGGTGGTGCGCGAGGGCATGGATAACCGTGTCGCGCAGGTGGTGCAGGCCGAGGCCATCATCGAGACCAGCGTGGAAAGTTTTGTGCATTGGATGGAGGGCCGCGAAGTCGTGCCGGTCATTCGGTCTTTACGCGACAGCGCCGAGCGCTACCGTCGCCACGAACTCGAAAAGGCCGAAAAAGCACTGGCGCGCGGCGAAGATCCGCGGACCGTGCTCGAGGCGATGAGCCATGCCCTCTCCAACAAGCTGCTTCACGGCCCAAGCCACGCGCTCAATCACGCCCTCACTGACGAACGCGAGCAGCTCGTCCGTCTGATCAGCCAGTTGTACGGGTTACACCGGGAATGAAAGCCTCGCTAACCGACAAGCTCGCTCGTGCCGACGAGCGGCTCGAGGAACTCGACGCACTGCTGTCGCAGCCTGAAATTGCCAGTGACATGGAACGCTACCGTAAGCTCACCCGTGAGCATGCCGATCTCACTCCTGTTGTGGAACTGTATCGCCAGTACCGGCAAGTCGAGGCTGACCAGCAGACAGCGCGTGAACTGCTTGCCGATCCCGACATGCGCGACCTGGCCGAGGCCGAACTCGCCGACAGCGCAGAGCGCATCACGCAGCTGGAAAATGAACTGCAAACCGCGCTACTGCCGAAAGATCCCAACGACGAGCGCAACATCTTTCTGGAAATTCGAGCCGGCACCGGCGGTGACGAATCCGCGCTGTTTGCCGGCAATCTGCTGCGCATGTATACCCGCTACGCAGAACGCCAAGGCTGGAAAGTGGAAGTGGTGTCGGAGAATCCTGGCGAGGTGGGTGGTTACAAGGAAGCCATCGTGCGCATCGCGGGCCAAGGGGCGTATTCGCGCCTTAAATTTGAGTCCGGTGGCCATCGCGTGCAGCGTGTGCCGGAAACCGAATCGCAGGGACGCATTCATACTTCGGCATGCACCGTCGCGGTCATGCCGGAAGTCGATGAAGTCAGCGAAATAACCATTAATCCAGCCGACTTGCGGGTCGACACGTATCGCGCCTCTGGAGCAGGCGGTCAGCACATCAACAAAACCGATTCCGCGATCCGCATCACCCACCTGCCGACCGGCCTGGTGGTCGAATGCCAGGACGACCGCTCGCAACACCGCAACCGTGCTCAGGCGATGAGCGTGCTGGCAGCACGGCTGAAAGACCGCGAACTACAGGCCCTGCAAGCCGCAGAAGCCAGCACCCGCAAAAGCCTAGTCGGCACAGGCGACCGCTCTGATCGCATCCGCACCTACAATTTCCCGCAAGGCCGCATCACCGACCACCGCATCAACCTCACGCTGTACAAGATCGACGCCATGATGGACGGTGAGCTGACAGAATTATTTGATGCACTGGCGGCCGAACATCAGGCCGAATTACTGGCCACCCTGTCCGGCGAAGCCTGAGTGAACGTTAGCCAACTGCTCAGCGACGCGACCCAACGCATCGCGGCGGCGATTGACTTGCCGCTTCGCGAAGCCCGCCTGGAAGCCCGGGTTCTCGCCTCGCATGCGTGGCAGGTGGATGCAGCCTGGTTGATTGCTCACGATACCGATTCGGTTTTGGCGGTCCACGCAGCCCAGTTTCAAACCCTGCTTTCACGCCGACTTCAAGGCACGCCCATTGCCTATCTGGTGGGCCTGCGAGAGTTTTTCGGCCGCTCATTCGAAGTGTCCGCCGATGTACTGATCCCCCGCCCCGATACTGAACTGCTGGTCGAACGAGCGCTTGCAACATTGCCACCCGACCAACCCGTTGAGGTGCTGGATATGGGCACAGGAAGCGGCTGCATCGCGATTACGCTCGCACTGGAATGCCCGCGCGCGCGCGTAACCGCCGTTGATTGCTCGCCCGCAGCCTTGACGATGGCGCAACGTAACGCCGTACGTCTCTCTGCCCCGATTGAATACGTAGTAAGCAACTGGTTCGCCGCGCTGGGCGTCCTGCGTTTTGATCTGATTGTCAGCAACCCACCTTACATCGCGAACCAGGACCCTCACCTCGCGCGCGGCGACGTCCGCTTTGAACCGCTGACTGCACTGGCATCCGGCCCGGATGGGCTGGATGATCTGCGACATTTAATCCATGCCGCCCGTGACCATCTCAAACCCGGTGCGGGCCTGCTGCTTGAACATGGCTACGATCAATCTGACGCAGTACTCGATTTGTTGCGGAAAAACGGGATAGCGCAGGCGCAAAGCTGGGCCGACCTTTCAGGAACACTGCGTGTGAGCGGCGGAAAATTGTCGGAATAATTTACACACTGTCGCGCGAACGCAATTTGATATCTCGCTCAACCCGCCTCGGAGTGGTCTTCTCCGGCTACATCAGGGTATATTGGCGTGATTCTTGCTGTACTTGTTGGCACATTATCCAACTAATTGATCGAGGCCTGCCATGTCTGACCATTCACCTGACACCCAAGACCATCTACCGCTCACCAAACTGGACAGCGAAATCAACCCTTCGCGTCGCAAATTGGCAGGGACTGCGTTGGGGGTTGCTGCGGTTTTCACACTGGCCAGCCGCCCGGTCTGGGCCAATCAGTGCACCATTTCCGGCATGGCATCGGGCAATCTATCCGCGCCAAGAGGACCGGCTTGCGGAGGCTGCACACCGAGCTACTGGAAACAGGCTCAGCACCTGGACTCGTGGGGCGCGACTAGCTTCAAAACCACCGACATGTTCAACAAAGTATTTGGCGTGACGCAATACAACAAAACCGATGGCATGCCCTACACCCTGCTTGAAGTCATGAAACTACTCAATGGAAACGGCAATGGCACACCTGACCCCATGTCGACCGACCTCGGA
>JAAFGW010000006.1:26584-29537 GCA_010365175.1 Sulfuriferula multivorans
TTCGCTGGCCATGATGAATGAGCGCGGCTGCCCGCTGAACTGAGGCCCATGACTCACGCTTCGGCCCACCCAACACGCCTGTTAAAAAGCTGGGGAGACGAAGCCGTCATATTCGATACGGCCTCAGGCGATACGCATTACCTTAAGCCACTCACGCTGGCTCTTTATCAAACCTGCCGCCAACATCCAGGCTTGACCTCGGACGAAATTGCGGCGACCTTGGCTACAGACCTCAACGTCAGTCATTCCGAGCAATTCCGCGAGCTTGTTGATGAAACGCTCGACACCTTGCGCAGAATCGGTTTGCTGGCCTCCGCATGAAACTGCTGCAGCTTTCTCATCATGAATTACGGCGACAGCTGTCTGGCGCCGGTATCTGGATGCGCACCGGACCGTTCTCGCTCAGAGTGCAGTCACGTTTTCCCTATGTGGCTGAAGGCCTGACTGAACTCTATGGCCAGTTCGAAGTGCGCAGCGCGCAAGAGTCCTTTGCCGACTTTCATGTCTCGGTGAATCCACCCACGAATCTACGGCGCTGGGTGCGTCCACAGGCCGCGTTCTCGTTTGACGGCATGCAGCCATTCAAGCCCCTCCCGCAAGACCAGGCGTTTCCCATGCTGGAATGGGGCCTCAATTGGTGTGTATCTACCCAGGCCCATCAATACCTCATCATCCATGCCGCTGTGGTCGAAAAAAATGGTTTGGCGGCCATCCTGCCGGCACCGCCCGGCTCCGGCAAAAGCACGTTGACTGCGGGGCTGGTGCTGTCTGGCTGGCGCCTGCTGTCGGACGAACTCACATTAATCAATCGGAAAACCGGATTGATCCAACCGTTGCCTCGCCCCGTCAGCCTGAAAAACCAATCGATCGAGGTCGTGCGCGAGTTTGACCCGGCCACCTATATCAATCGTGCGTCACTCGATACGATCAAAGGCACTGTGGCGCATATGCGCCCGCCGCGCGACAGCGTGCTGCGCCAGCACGAAACGGCACGGCCTGGCTGGGTTATTTTCCCCAAATGGGAAGCCGGTGCCCGCACACGGCTCACGCCACGCTCCAAGGCACAAACCTTCATGTTCCTCGCGCAGAATGCATTCAATTACAGCCACCTGGGCGCAGATGGCTTTCGCGTCGGCTCGGCACTGATCGACCAATCAGACTGTTACGATTTTCGCTATAGTCAGCTACACGAAGCCATCGCCGAATTCGACCGGCTGGCCGAAACCGCACACACGACCTAACAATTCCATGCATTTGTCTCGCGTTTTACTGGCCTGCACCCTGCGTGCCCCCGACTCTATCACCCGCCTCTCCCTGGCCAAGTGGGACACACTGGTACGGCAAGCACGGGCTGCGGGCTTGTTGGCCCGCTTGGCCCATCTGTTCCGGCAGCTCGATCTATTCAAGGCCATCCCCGCCAACGTGCAATGGCACTTTGAGGCGGCCGAAACGCTGGCGGACAGACAACGTACCGCCGTACAGTGGGAACTGCAGCAAATCCACAAAGCGCTGGATGACCTGGGCAGCCCGTTCATTGTGCTCAAAGGCGGTGCCTATGTCGCGGCCAACCTGAGCGCGGCCAATGGCAGGCTATTCAATGACATTGATATTCTTGTGCCCCGCGACAAACTGGGCGACGCTGAATCCTCGCTCATGCTGGCCGGCTGGCATGCCACGGGACTGTCGGAATACGACAAGCGCTATTATCGGCGCTGGATGCACGAGATCCCCCCGCTCCAGCATATTCAGCGCGACACTGTCATCGACGTTCACCATGCCATTCTGCCTGACACGGCCCGCTACCACCCCGATTCAGCCAAGCTGCGTAGCCGGGCCATCGAGCTTCCTGATCTACCAGGCATTCGTGTGTTGGCAGCCGAAGATCGCATCCTGCATTCCGCCACACATTTATTCCATGATGGCGAATTGCCGCACGGCCTGCGCGACCTGACCGATCTCGATTTACTGCTGCGCGATGCGCTGGAGGCGGACACCCATTTCTGGACACTGCTCGTCGCCCGCGCAACAGAACTGCAACTCAGCCGCCCGCTTTTTTACGCATTGCGCTACCTGCGTCACTTCCTGGACACCCCGGTACCGGGTGAGGTCGACACGGCATTGCAACCCGCCACCCCCAATCGCTTCACCGTTGCACTGATGGACCGCGTGTTCACACGCGCCCTTGCGCCCACGCATGACAGCTGCGCTGATGTTTACACTCCGCTGGCGCGTCAGGCGGCATTCATCCGCGCCCATTGGCTGCGCATGCCCGCACATTTATTGATCCTGCACCTGATCCACAAAGCTTTTATCAGCCCTCACCTGGATAACAGCACACCTAAGCCGGCTTGACGTCAACACCATCACGAGTATAATTCCCGACTATTCCAGTCAAGTATTGTTCAGGAGCGTAAAGATGACCGCATTAGACCGAATTCGTGACCAAGTCACCACCAACAACGTTGTTCTGTATATGAAAGGCACGCCCCAGTTTCCGCAATGTGGCTTTTCTTCCAAAGCAGCGCAAGTACTGCAAGCCTGTGGTCTGCAGGAATTTCTGGCTGTGAACGTGCTGGCCGACCCGGAAATCTTCGAAAACCTGAAGCATTACGCCAACTGGCCAACCTTCCCGCAGCTTTACATCAAGGGTGAGCTGATAGGCGGTTCCGACATCATGATTGAGATGTACCAGAAGGGTGAAATGCAGACGCTGCTGGAAGATTCCAAAGCCGCTTAAGGCTGCCGCACTGCAACAAAAAAGCCGACTGCATGTCGGCTTTTTTGTTTTCTGAACTATCCAGCCTGCCCTGCCGTCAGTTAGAGCCTGTAACGAAATAACTTCGACATTTAGCGCTGGATTGGAATGCGATGGCAGGCGCGGAGTGCGCCGTGTGGCGAGCCACACAAGCGATTCGCAACGACGCAGTGCGCCCAAGCCCAGCGAGTCAAATGT
>JAAFGW010000287.1 GCA_010365175.1 Sulfuriferula multivorans
GCGGTAAGGCACCCAGAAAGGGCACGCCAAGCTCCTCGCTCATCGCCTCGCCACCGCCGTGCCGGAAGATATCGGTGTTCTCGCCGCAGTGCGGGCAGGTAAAGGTACGCATGTTCTCGACGAGCCCCAGAATCTTCACCTGCACCTTCTCGAACATGCGCAAGCCGCGCCGGGCGATCTTCAGGCTCACCACCTGCGGTGTCGTGACGATCACCACGCCCGACAGCGGCATACTCTGCGCCAGCGTCAGTTGGGTGTCGCCGGTGCCGGGCGGCAGGTCGAGAATCAAGTAATCCAGAGCGCCCCATTGCACGCCGCCGACGAACATCTTCAGGTATTTACCCACCATCGGCCCGCGCAACACGGCCGGGTTGTCGTCGCCGGTGAGCATGCCCATCGACACCACCTTGAGGCCGTGCCGCTCGGCCGGAATCATCCGGCCCTCGGCGGTCATCGCGGGCGGCTGATCAGTGGCAATGCCGAGCATGCCGGGGATACTCGGGCCGAGGATATCGGCATCGACCAACCCAACGCGCGCGCCGAGCTGATGCAGCGCCAGCGCCAGATTGACGCTTACCGTGGACTTGCCGACGCCGCCCTTGCCGCTGCCGACGGCGATGATATGGCGGATACCCGGCAGCTTGTCGGTACTCACCGCCTGCTGGGATGGCTGGGATGACGCGTGCGCTGCGGGGCGTTGATCGTGGTTCTGCTCCGTGGTCTGCATGGCCAAGTTCCTTGTATCGTCAATTAACGGAGGCGTTGCTGGCTGCGAGCTCTGCCGCCAGAAGAACCACCAATCCCAATTCATGTGCTTTTTACCTACTGTCATGTTTTCGAAAGTCGCTGCCGTGGCGATTCAATAGGTCGGCATCGCGCCGTCGACTTGCTCAGCCCAGGCATGCACACCGCCGGTCAAGTTGACCACATGAGTAAAGCCCTGCTGCTCTAAAAACAACGCGACTTGCAGGCTGCGCACGCCGTGGTGGCAGATGCAGACAATCGACTGCGCGGCAATCAGCTCGGAAAATTTGCCGGGGATGGTATGCATCGGCATCGGCAACGCGCCGGTAATGTGACAGGTCTGAAATTCCCACGGCTCACGCACGTCGAGTAATAGCGGTTGCTCGCGTGTTGGATCCGCTAGCCACGCGGCCAGTTCTGTTGCAGTCAAATTTTGCATTGCTTAGGTGCCTCTCGCGGGTCAAGAACGAGGTTGAAAGAGCAAGCCGCTGCCGGTTCGACACCTAGCCAAAAGACGGCTGCCAGCGGCTTGGGACGGTTACGCAGCACGCTCATCAAAACACCCCGGCCGCATGCGCCTGCTCATCCGCATGGTAGGAACTGCGCACCAGCGGGCCGGATGCGGCATGCAGGAAGCCCATCTTGCTGGCTTCTGCTGCATACATCTTAAAGGTATCCGGGTGCACATAGCGGCGCACTGGCATGTGCCCGCCGGTCGGCTGCAGGTACTGGCCGATGGTCAACATGTCAACGTCGTGGGCGCGCAGCTCACGCAGCACTTGCAAAATTTCCTCATCGGTCTCGCCCAGTCCGACCATCAGGCCGGATTTGGTCGGTATGTTGGGATGCTGGGCCTTGAAGCGTTGCAACAGGTTGAGGGTGTTTTGAAAATCCGCACCGGGGCGCGCTTCTTTGTATAACCGCGGCACAGTTTCGATGTTGTGGTTCAACACGTCCGGCGGCGCGGTGCCGAGGATTTCCAGGGCATGGTCGAGCCGGCCGCCGAAGTCGGGCGTCAGGATTTCGATATAGGTGTTGGGCGTCAGTGCACGGATCTGCTGGATACATGCGACGAAATGGCCGGCGCCGCCGTCGCGTAAATCGTCGCGGTCCACCGAGGTGATAACCACGTAATTAAGCTTCATCAGCGCGATGGTTTGCGCCAAACGTTGCGGCTCATTGGGGTCAAGCGGATTGGGCCGTCCCGTGCTGACATTGCAGAACCGGCAGCGCCGCGTGCATTTGTCGCCCATGATCATGAAGGTCGCGGTGCCATTGCTCCAGCATTCGCCGATGTTGGGGCAGGAGGCCTCGGCGCACACCGTCACCAGCTGATTGGCGCGCACAATGTCCTTGATCTCAGCGAAGCGCGCCGAGGCTGACCCCGCCTTGACGCGGATCCAGTTGGGTTTTGGCAATCTTTGCGCCGGATCGATCTCGGCACGTTTGGTCTTGAGGGGGCCTCTTTGCTTGTCCGACGATTGAGCTATCACGGTGGCCAACGTCGTAGTTTCGGTATTCATGTCGTCCTGAGTAACCATGTTATGCCTCGCGCGCTAAAGCAAAAAAATCCGCGCCCAGCGCCTGATTGGAGAGCAGTTCGCCGGGCATGGCTGAGGTGACGGTTTCCTCTCCCTGGGTGCGAATGCCACGGCTTTCCATGCACAGGGGCCTGCAGCGAATGACTACACCCACCGCTTTCGGTTGCAAATGTGTCATCAAGGCGTTAGCAATTTTAATCGTGAAACGTTCCTGCACCTGCAGCCGCAGCCGCTTGGCACAGCCATCGACCAGGCGCGTCAGCTTTGACAAGCCGACTATTCTTCCGTGGGGAACATAGCCAATCGTGGCTTTGCCTAAGAAAGGCGCCAGGTGGTGCTCGCAATGGCTATACACCGGGATGTCGCGATCCACGATCAGTTCGTTGCACTCCTGCGCGCCGTCTTCAAACACTTTTAGACATTCCGCCGGGTCTTGGGCATAGCCGGCAGTCCAGTGCTTCCAGGCCTTGGCGACGCGAGACGGCATCTCGACCAAACCCGTTCGAGTGGGGTCCTCCCCCATACTGGCTAGAAATCGACGCCAGTCCTGCTCGGTAAGTGGTGCTTCTGACATCTACGTGTTTCCTGTTAGGGTTGATGCATGCCCGGCTTATTCACGGGCCATGGCGATGATTTTCAGTGCGTGCCCCCGCTCCGGTATCCAGTCGGACACGGCGGCATAGACCAGCCGATTTCTGGCGATGCGCTGCAATGCATTGAACCCGGCATCGATCACCCGGACTCGAAAATGTCCGACACCACCATCGCCAATCAGCATCGAGTCGCATTGTGAATAATTGCGCGCACCCACAGCTTTCGGCGAAATCCTGGCCAGCCCTCGGTAGCTGTTGTTGGAACGTCCGGCCGAAATAGGTTTGCTGACTATGGTGCTGCGGGTGTTCTTGCCGAGGTGGATCATCTTGGTGCCGGTGTCGGCTTGCTGCAGGTGGTTGGTGACTGCGACAGA
>JAAFGW010000007.1 GCA_010365175.1 Sulfuriferula multivorans
GCGTTCATGATGAAGCAAACGCGTGAAACCGACCTTGCCCTGTTCGTTAAAATGTCAGGGTCGGCCGCGCCAAAAACAGCTGCAGATGTACCAATGCGCGTGTTGATTCCCGCTTATATCACCAGCGAGTTGAAAACCGCTTTCCAGATTGGTTTTGCCGTCTTTATCCCATTTCTTATCATCGACATGGTGGTTGCCAGCATCCTGATGGCGATGGGCATGATGATGGTGTCACCCGCCATTGTGTCGCTGCCGTTCAAGATCATCCTGTTCGTACTGGTCGATGGCTGGAATCTTCTGCTGGGTTCGCTGGCACAGAGCTTTTATTAACAACCATCAGAGAACTGCCATGACTCCTGAAAGCGTAATGACCATTGGCCGTACTGCGCTGGAAATAACCATCCTGGTGGCGTCACCGGTCCTGCTCGTTACGCTGGTGATCGGTCTGATGGTCGCCGTGTTTCAGGCTGCCACCCAGATCAACGACCCCAGCCTTTCATTCATCCCCAAGGTCCTCGCCGTGCTGCTGACGTTTGCGCTTGCCGGGCCCTGGATGCTGACGGTTATGACCGATTACATGCGGCGGGTATTGACCGGCCTGCCAGGCATCATTGGCTAATCCTGAGAATCTGACCGTTTCATGATCAGCCTCACCGATGCCCAGCTCAACGCTTGGCTGATCAGCTTTATCTGGCCGCTCACCCGCATACTCGGTGTCATCATGACGGCGCCCATTTTCGGTCACCGTTCAGTGCCCGCACGCGTCAAAATCGGCCTCGGCGTCTTTATTGCCCTGATCATTGCGCCCACCCTGCCCCCGATGCCCGACGTGGGACTGGGTTCCTGGCATGGCCTGTTCATCCTGGTTCAACAAATGCTTATCGGGTTGGCGATCGGCTTCGTCATGCGTATTGTTTTTGCCGCGGTCGAAGCTGCGGGCGAAATCGTCGGTCTTCAAATGGGACTGGGATTTGCGTCATTTTTCGATCCGCAAAGTGCCGGCCAAACACTTGTGCTTGCCCGTTTTTTCAACATGCTGGCGGCGCTGGTATTCCTGGCAGTTAACGCCCATCTGCTGTTAATCGGCATTCTGGTTGAGAGCTTCCAGAGCCTGCCCATCAGTACGCAGCCCCTATCAGCGATCGGGTTCTTCAACGTGGCGTCTTTTGGTTCTACCGTGTTTGCGGTGGGGCTGCAACTGGCATTGCCCATTATTGCCATTCTGCTGATGACCAACCTGGCGCTGGGTATCCTGACCCGCTCCGCACCCCAACTCAATATTTTTGCAATTGGTTTCCCCATCACATTGGGCGTAGGGCTGATCGTGTTGAACCTCACCCTGCCCTATTTTGCCCCGCAGATTGAACTCATGATTCAGCAGGGCCTTAAAACCAGTGTCATGGTGATCCATGCGCTACACCCTGGGGGCTTGTAGGCGCGTTCGAGTCAATTGTTTATTGGGTGTGACAGGCAATCCAGACCTTTGACCGCACCGCAAAACGAAAATGGCCTGCTTATCAGCAGGCCATTTTTCGAGTCAGCGCTCATCTCTCTCGGCTTCGAGTCAAATCAAAACCCCAAACTGTCCAGCAAGTCGTCCACCTGCCCCTGATCGGACACCACATCATTCTTGCTAGCCGAACTCATCTGCGGACCATTGAGTAGACCATTACCCGAGTCCCGCTTCACTTCGTGCGGTGCATAGTCGATCAGCAGCTGTACCAATTGCTGCTCCATGTTATGCGCGAGATCGGTCACCTTACGGATCACCTGACCGGTTAGATCCTGAAAATCCTGCGCCATCATGATGTCGAGGAGCTGTTGCTTGGTTGCACTGGTGTCGTTGCGCATATCGGCCAGGCATTGCATGGTCATCGTCGCCATGTCGCGGTAATCGGCTTCCGAAAAAGGAGCTTTAAAAACGGCCTGCCAACCGTTCAAAACCTCTTCTGCACCTGCATCGATACGTTCCTGCAGCGGGATGGCGGTATCGGTGGCATTGAGCACGCGTTGCGCCGCCTGCTCGGTCATTTGCGCCACATAGTTCAGACGCTCCCTCACATCGGGAATTTCCGCAGCCGTTTTTTCCAGCATCTTATCGAAGCCCAGCTCACGCAGGCTGTCATGCAGGGTTCGCGTAATGTGGCCAACACGCGCCAGCATCTTGTCCGATTCACATACCTCGGAACTCGCGACATCGTGCGCGGCTGCAGCCACGGTGGAGCTGGCAAATTGCGACTCCATGTCAGGCCCCTGCTTTTTCAAGTTTTTCGAATATCTTCGCGAGCTTCTCGTCCAGCGTGGCGGCGGTAAAGGGTTTGACTACATAACCGTTCGCGCCGGCCTGCGCCGCAGCAATAATGTTTTCTTTCTTGGCTTCGGCCGTGACCATCAGTACCGGCAGCTTGGACAGCGCAGCATCCGCACGAATGTTCTTCAGCATGTCGAGGCCGTCCATGTTGGGCATGTTCCAGTCGGACACGACAAAATCGAAGTTGCCGGCTCTCAGTTTGGCCAGGCCATCCACACCGTCTTCTGCCTCCTCGACGTTGGCATATCCCAGCTCCTTGAGCAGATTGCGCACGATGCGGCGCATCGTGGAAAAGTCATCAACCACCAGAAATTTTGTGTTCGGATCGGCCATACAGCACTCCAATATTGCAATAGATTGTCACTCGATTAATCGGCATCCCACTCACAAACTTAAGCAGGAAAAAATGATTTAGTAGCCTGGCGTTACCCTGTCACACCCGCATGGCACGTTCGCCATGCGCAGCAAAGAAATCCATTACGCGTTTGGGCAATTCATGTAAAGGACCGACCTCGTGCGTTCCCCCCATGGCAATCGCTTCTTTAGGCATGCCAAACACCACACACGTAGCCTCATCCTGAGCCAGGTTATATGCGCCCGACTGCTTCATTTCCAGCATGCCTGCAGCACCATCTTTCCCCATCCCGGTCAGGATGACACCCACCGCGTTCTTGCCGGCATTTTTGGCAGCCGAGCTGAACAGAACATCAACTGAGGGCCGGTGACGGTTTACCGGAGGGCCCTGATCCAGCTTCGTCATGTAATTTGCGCCACTGCGAACCAGCATCAGATGAGAATGACCTGGTGCCAGGTAGGCATGCCCCGGCATGATTCTTTCACCGCCTTCGGCTTCCTTGACTGAAATGCGGCACAGCTTGTCGAGCCTGTTCGCGAATGAGCGCGTAAATCCTTCTGGCATATGCTGGGCAATCAGAATGCCTGGACAATCCGGCGGCAATTGCATCAAAAAATCCTTGATGGCCTCGGTTCCGCCAGTTGATGCGCCGATGATGATCAGCTTCTCGCTACTGGTAAGCGGATTGCGCAGTGATGCCAAAACTGGACTTGCTACCTGGCCATTTGCGTCGTGCGATACGGTGCGTTGTCTGACCTTGGCATGAGACGCGGCACGGATTTTATCTGCAATCAACTCCGTATATTCGAGCATGACACTTTGGATCGAAATCTTGGGTTTGGTCACAAAATCAACGGCGCCCAATTCCAATGCGCGCATGGTGATCTCTGAACCGCGCTCGGTCAGCGATGACACCATCACAACCGGCATCGGGCGTAACCGCATCAATTTTTCAAGAAATTCAAGCCCATCCATTTTCGGCATCTCAACATCGAGTGTCAGAACGTCTGGATTGGTCTGTTTGATCAGATCGCGCGCAATCAGGGGATCGGGGGCCACCCCCACCACTTCCATGTCTGGCTGGCTATTGATGATTTCTTTCATCACGCCACGAATCAATGCGGAGTCATCCACAATCAGAACTTTTATTGTCATTTATTCCACCTTCCAGGTGTCTCTCCTATTGGCGATCAAAACAAATCGATCTCGCCACCCACCGTATTTGTCTGCAGACGATTCGCATAATCCTGCTCGCGTTTCACCAATGTATAGTTGTTGAGTTGCTTGAGTTTTTTAACCAACACCTTACCGGTCGCTGGAAAGAAATACACCTTTCGGGGATGGACGTCGTTCAGATCCTCCGCCACGATTCGAATTTTCTCGGCTCGCAGAAAATCGAGCACAAATTCAGCATTGCGTTCACCCACATTAATCGCGGTGAATCCTCGCAGAACGTTACCGCCACCAAACACCTTTGCTTCGAGATTTTCTCGGCGAGCACCTGCCTTGAGAAGCTGATTGATTAGTACTTCCATGGCATAAGCCCCGTAACGCATCGAGGCGGAGGTTGGATTGCTGGCATCCCCTTTTCCATCCGGCAACATGAAATGATTCATGCCGCCAATCCCCGTCACACGATCCCGGATGCATGCTGCCACACAGGAACCCAATACAGTAACGATCAGCATCGGCTGCTTCGTGTAGTAATACTCACCCGGCAGGATTTTGGCAGCCTCGCAATCAAAAGATCGGTCGTAATACAGATTGGTCGCGATCTGCTCTTCAATAGAGGAATTCATGCACCGACCCTGGTGCTTGCCACGCGATGGCTATGCTCAAGCTCATAAACAGTTTTGCCACGTAGCTTGAATGCTTCAGATACATGCATGAAGTTTTCCGAATGGCCGGCAAACATCAGACCATCCGGCTTCATCAAGGGTGCGAATCGGGAGAGAATCTTGGCTTGTGTGGGCTTGTCAAAATAGATCATTACGTTTCGACAAAAAATGACGTCGAATGGTCCCCCAACCGACCAGGCAGGCGCCAGAAGATTTAAAGGCTTAAACGTAATCAGTTCACGCAGCTCGGAGCGAACCCTCACCAGTCCGGCACGGCTCTGT
This sequence comes from Sulfuriferula multivorans, assembly GCA_010365175.1. Classification (GTDB taxonomy): domain Bacteria; phylum Pseudomonadota; class Gammaproteobacteria; order Burkholderiales; family Thiobacillaceae; genus Thiobacillus. The sequence continues at coordinate 4,787 of JAAFGW010000007.1, forward strand.
TTTCCTCGTTGGAAAAATTGCTTGATGCGATCCGGCTCCATCTTGTCGAGTCGGTCCATCGTGTACACCCCGTTTGCAGCCGTCTCCAACACATTGGTGTCAATGTCGGTGGCGATGATATTTACTGGCGGTTTCAATGTGCCAAACGCCTCACACACCGTCATGGCAATTGAATAAGGCTCCTCACCAGTGGAAGCGGCAGAACACCAAATGGAAAGGGTCCCTTTAGCGCGAAGCATATGCTCGGCTAACAAGGGAAAATGATGTGCCTCACGAAAAAAAGCAGTCAGGTTGGTCGTCAACGCATTGGTGAAGGCTTCCCATTCTTCGCCGTCGACTCCGCTTTCCAGTCGGTCCAGATAATCGACAAACGAGGTGATGCCTTTTGCCCGCAAACGGCGAGCCAGTCGGCTATAAACCATCTCCTGTTTGCATTCGCTTAAAGAAATTCCTGCCTGCTTGTATATCAGAGCGCGTACCCGTGCAAAATCACGCGCGGTGAAATCGAATATCTTGGTGTTATCCGGTGGGATTTTGGCTAAGGGATTCATGGCTAAATTCTAGGTTTGCTCAAAATTACGCAGGCGCTACCTACACGTGCTTAACCGATGCCTTTATGACAGCCAACATGACTTTTCATTGCATTCGATCTGTCAGCCGCCCCGCAAGCGAGGCGACCGACATTCAACTTGCAATCATCCATTGGCCCGTTGACGTGGACGCATCGCAGTACCAACCGCGCCCTCTTCCCTGGAGCCAGCCTGGAACAACGTCAAGTTTGCGGGACGGACCGCAGAGCTTTCACTGTCTTCCAGGGTGAAGTAGCTCATCAGATCCGACAGCGTGGCTGCCTGATCCTGCAGGCTCTCAGCTGCGGCTGCGGCCTCTTCAACCAACGCCGCATTCTGTTGGGTTATTTCATCCATCTGACCTACAGCCTGATTAACCTGAACGATACCAGCGCTTTGCTCTTGGCTGGCGGTGGCCGTGCCACTCATGATGTCCGCCACCAGTTGCACCGACGTCACGATGTCATCCATCGCCTCGCCCGCATCGTCCACCAGTTTTCTACCCATCTCGACCTGCTCGACTGAATCACTGATCAGGGTCTTGATTTCCTTGGCAGCGCCAGCGCTACGCTGGGCAAGGTTACGCACCTCGGCCGCCACGACGGCAAACCCCCGGCCCTGCTCGCCGGCGCGGGCGGCTTCCACCGCAGCATTAAGCGCGAGAATATTGGTCTGGAAGGCAATGCCGTCGATGACACCGATGATGTCGGCAATCTTGCGTGAGCTTTCCTTGATAGACCCCATGGTGGTAATCACTTTTCCCACCAACTCGCCGCCATTAACCGCAATATCGGCGGTAGACAACACCAGCTTGCTGGCATGATGGGTGTTCTCGGCATTCTGCTTGACGGTGCTGGTGAGTTGCTCCATTGAGCTGGCGGTTTCTTCCAGGCTCGATGCCTGTGATTCGGTACGGTTCGACAGGTCGGCGTTGCCCGAGGCAATTTCACGTGAGGCAACCGCAATGGCCTCGGTGCCGGTTCGGACCTGGCTAACGATCTCTCGCAAGCTGCGCTCCATGTTGTCCTGCGCGGCAAACAGTTTGCCAAACTCGTTTTTCGGGAGCGAGGCGTGCGTATGAATACTTAAGTCACCTGCTGCGACCTTGTTGGCGATTTCAATGGCCTCGGCCAGCGGCTTGTTGATCAGGTTCGATAGAACCCAGCCAATGCCCATTGCCGTCAAGCCGGCGACAACAATGATCAGGATCATGGTGAGTTTGACCCCATCCGCAATTTCTTTCGCCTTGGCGGCAGTGTCTGCTGTCAGCGTGTGATCGAGGCCGAGGATGCCCGTGGCGCCTACTATGATCAGCAAAGTAATCATTGAGCCGATTGCCATCAGCAGAATGGTCCGGATATTAAAATTGCTTAATTTATCAAACATGCTCGCTCTCTCCGCACAAGGTGCCACTAGTTAACTTGATCAAGGTGTGTAAGGCAAAGCGCCGTTCACACCAACCCGCTGCTTAGAACTCTTCCCAATCCTCGCTACCCCCACCTGCAACGGCGAGCTTTTTCGATTTTAAAATGGGTGCAGATTTAAGCTTGGGGCTAGGCTTAACCTTTATCGAACTCACCCTTGTATGAGAGATCGGCTGCGCGGCAGGTTTATGCAGGGTCTGCACGCCCTGTTTCAGCTTAAACACACTGACAGCCTGAACGAGTTGACCTGCCTGATCCTGCAGGCTCTCTGCAGCGGCTGCCGCCTCTTCCACCAATGCCGCATTCTGCTGAGTCATTTCATCCATTTGACCCACTGCCTGATTGACCTGCTCAATGCCCGCGCTCTGTTCCGAACTCGCTGCGGCAATCTCGCTCATGATGTCGGTGACGCGTTTGACCGAGTTCACAATTTCATCCATGGTCTTGCCGGCTTCGTCGACGAGCTTGCCGCCCGCGTCCACCTTGCCGACCGAGTCTTCAATCAGCGATTTGATCTCTTTGGCTGCACCCGCACTACGCTGCGCCAGGTTGCGCACTTCAGATGCCACCACCGCAAAGCCGCGACCTTGTTCACCCGCACGGGCGGCTTCCACCGCAGCGTTCAGGGCAAGAATATTGGTCTGGAAGGCAATGCCGTCGATGACACCGATGATGTCGGCAATCTTGCGTGAGCTGTCCTTGATCGAGGCCATGGTGTCAACCACCTGGCTGACGACCCGGCCGCCCTTGACTGCAACATCGGCAGTGGAAACTACAAGCTGGTTAGCCTGACGCGCATTCTCGGCGTTCTGCTTGACAGTGCTGGTCAGCTCTTCCATCGAGCTGGCAGTTTCTTCCAGCGAGCTGGCCTGCGATTCGGTGCGGTTAGACAGGTCGGCGTTGCCGGCCGCAATCTCACGGGAGGCGACCGAAATGGTCTCGGTTGCGTTACGAATATTGCCAATCGTTCCGGTCAGGTTTTCACGCATCGCATTGATGGAATACAGCAAGCTTGAGGTATCGCCCTTTTCAAGGGTGACAGCGCGGGAAAAGTCTCCAACCGAGATCGCATGGGCCACCTCAACGGCATATGCAGGCTCACCGCCAAGTTGGCTCATGATGTGGCGGATCAGCCAGAAAACGATGACCGAAGCGGCAATCAATGCCACCGCCAGGAGCGCCAGCGTAATCATCAGCATGCGCTTGCTGAAAGCGGCAATCTCGGCTTTGGTCTGTTCAACAGCAGCTTGCTTGACTTTGGTAAAGTCGACCAGGCGTTCCCGTATCTGGCGCCACACTGGTGTCTCATCCTGGCTGATTGCCGCAATAGCTGCGGCCTGATCGCTGCCTGCAAGCGACGCAATCCTGGCCTGGATGGGGATTTGCTGCTCGCGCAAAGCCATCACTTCTTTCAGAACCGCCAGATCGGATGGGTTCGCTGCTGCCAGGACCAATGCCGTTTTACTGGTTGCCTCGAACTCGCCCGCTGACGCTTCCAGGTTCTTATAAGCTTTCTGGTTGGTGGGGTCCATGACAACGTTGCGCAAGGCTTGGCCCATTTGCAGACCGTGGGCATACAAATGGGTAGCGGCTTGAGCCAGCGCCAGATCCTGTTCGAGAAAACTCTCGAACCGATTTTTGTTGGACTGCATGCCTGTCAGCGCTACGCCGATTGCCACGCTGAAAAGCAGGAAAACCGACCCCATGCTCAATATGATTTTTGACTTGAGTTTCATTACAATTCTTTCTATTCCATTACTGCGTTAATTGTTACCGGCACGCTTCACTCATTGAATTCACCTGAGTGCAAACACCGAACAGGCCGAGCAAATTCAAAGAGATGCCCTTATTTCAGAATTCTTCCCAATCTTCAGAACTGCCTCCCGATGCTGCAATTTTTTTCGGGCGTGCAGTTGGAGCCGATGCTTTGGCTTTTGCCTTGGGTTTTGCCTTAGGCAAGGTAGTCACCTTTTGGCGGGTGGCCGGCTGTTCGACACGTGGGCTATAAGCCATCTCATCCAGCTTGAACACACTGACGGCCTCGGCCAACTGACCCGCCTGATCCTGCAGACTCTCTGCAGCGGCTGCCGCCTCTTCAACCAATGCAGCATTCTGCTGGGTCATTTGGTCCATCTGGCCCACCGCCTGGTTGACCTGCTCGATGCCGGAACTCTGTTCCGAACTCGCTGCGGCAATCTCGCTCATGATGTCGGTGACGCGTTTGACCGAGTTAACGATCTCGTCCATGGTCTTGCCGGCTTCGTCTACGAGCTTGCCGCCCGCGTCCACCTTGCCGACCGAGTCTTCGATCAGCGATTTGATCTCTTTGGCTGCACCTGCACTACGCTGCGCCAGGTTACGCACTTCCGATGCCACCACCGCAAAGCCGCGACCTTGTTCACCCGCACGGGCGGCTTCCACCGCAGCGTTCAGGGCAAGAATATTGGTCTGGAAGGCAATACCGTCGATGACACCGATGATGTCGGCAATCTTGCGTGAGCTGTCCTTGATGGAGGCCATGGTGTCAACCACCTGGCTGACAACCCGGCCGCCCTTGACTGCGACATCGGCAGTGGAGCCCACCAGCTGGTTAGCCTGACGCGCATTCTCGGCGTTCTGCTTGACAGTACTGGTCAGCTCTTCCATCGAGCTGGCGGTTTCTTCCAGTGAAGAAGCCTGAGTCTCTGTGCGGTTGGAAAGATCCAGGTTGCCTGCTGCAATCTCGCGTGAAGCCACTGCAATGGTCTCGGTTCCTGTCCGTACCTGTCCAACAATTGCCACCAGGCTACTGTTCATGGCCTTCATGGCTTGCATGAGCTTGCCCGTCTCATCGTTGGAGTGGACGGTAATTTCCTGCGTCAGATCCCCTGCAGCGACACACTCTGCAATCCGGACGGCTTCATTCAATGGACGTGTGATGGCACGAATCGTCCAGAAGCCAATCACGGCAGCCAGCAACACACCCAGAACGATCACTGCAATGGAAATAATCTGCACGGTAATAAAGCGTGTCTGTGCGGCTTCGTATTTGCCTTTTGCTATTTCAAGCTGCAGCGCAATAATCGCTTCGGCACTTTTACGCACGGGCGGATACGTCGTTTTCATCGCCCCTTGCAAAATCTCACCAGCTTGCTGGAAATCATGGCCTGTCAAGGCCGCGATTGCCGGCAATAAAGCAGTCCGTCCGTAGTTCATACGATTGGCATCAAACTCATCAGCCAGTTTCTTTTCTTCCGCTGTCAGGTTGGTGGCCAGATAGGATTTCCAGATCGTATCGATTTCCGTAATCCAGGCTTTCACTTCAACCATGCTCTTGTCGATGCTGGAGACATCTTCCGGAAATGCAGTCAACTGCCCGGCAATCGACTCACCAATGATGATCTGGTTGATGTTGATGAGCGCTGAAACACGTTCAAGTTTTCCCAGCACTATCACGTTTTCTTCATAAACAGATTTCAGGGCATTGTTCGTGGCTCCCAAACTCGTCAGGCCAATCGTCCCAATCACCACCAACAGCGCTGACATGAAGCCGATTACAAAAAACAGCCGCGATTTGATGCTCAAGTTTTTTAACATGTTCATACCCTCTTTCCTGCCTGAATTAAACCCGGAAACCTGTTGTGTCCGATACTTATTAAATAATCGTTTTAATTACGCCGCAATCTTTTCAATCAAACCCATCTCGGCACTGGTCATCAATTTATCGATGTCTACCAGTATCAACATGCGCTCACCTATCGTGCCCAATCCGATCAAGTATTCGGTATCAAACATCGTCCCGATTTCCGGTGCCGGCTTGACCTGCTCTGGTGACAGGGTCGTCACATCGGACACGCTGTCCACCACCATCCCAACGATGCGTCCAGCGATGTTCAGGATGATTACAACCGTGAACTGATCATAGGTCGGCTCACCCAGGCTGAACTTGATGCGCATATCGACGACCGGGATGATGGTGCCGCGGAGATTAACCACGCCTTTGATGAATGCAGGCGCGTTGGCAATCCGTGTAACCGGCTCGTATCCACGAATTTCCTGCACCCGCAGGATATCGAGGCCGTATTCCTCCTGGCCCAAAGTAAAAGCCAAAAACTCATTGCCGGCGCTTTCTTCACTGCCTTGCATGCTGGTTTGTGTTTGTGTGGTGTAGGACATGATTTGAAATCCTCTTGTGCCCGTAATGGGGTTGTCAGGCTCAGAAAAAAACAGGTTCAGCGTGTAGCTGACGGCTTGATCGCAGTAAGGCGGACACGTCTAGAATCAGTGACACGCCACCATCACCCAGAATCGTGGCGCCCGATATGCCTGCCACCTTACGGAAGTTTGACTCCAGGTTTTTGACGACAACCTGTTGCTGCCCAACCAAGCTGTCGACCAGAAGTGCGGCTTTTTTTCCTTCGGATTCAAGAATGACGAGAATGCCTTTTGACGGCTCGGGATGTCGTGGCTCGATCGCAAATATCTGATACAGCGGAATCAAGGGCAGATATTCTTCGCGCACCTTGACCACTCTGCCCTGTCCCGCAATTTCCTTGATATCAGCGGCGGCGGGTTGCAGGGACTCAATGACATAACCCAGGGGCAGGATGTAAACCTCTTCGCCGACCTTGACTGACATGCCATCAAGAATGGCCAGCGTCAGTGGCAGCGAAATGGCAATGGTGGTACCGGAGCCGGTAACCGAACGAATCTCCACCGCCCCCCCCATCGCAGCAATATTGCGTTTGACCACGTCCATGCCCACACCGCGGCCTGAAACGTCGGTGACGAATTCTGCTGTGGAGAAACCCGGTGCAAATATCAGCAGCCAGACTTCACCATCCGACATGCTGTCTGAAACCACCAGGCCTTGTTGTCTGGCTTTATCGAGAATCCGCTCACGATTGAGACCGCCGCCGTCATCGCTGACTTCGATCACGATATTTCCACCATGATGCGCGGCGGAAAGGGTCAGCTTGCCTGTTTCCGGTTTTCCGGCGGCGCGGCGCTTTTCGGGCATTTCAACGCCATGGTCAACACTATTGCGTACCAGATGCGTCAGTGGATCGACAATACGTTCGATCAAGCCTTTGTCGAGCTCGGTTGCGGCGCCACGCGTAATGAATTCGACTTTCTTGCCCAGCTTGCCCGCCAGATCGCGCACCATGCGTGGAAAGCGCGAGAAGACATAGTCCATCGGCATCATGCGGATCGACATCACCGCTTCCTGCAGGTCGCGGGTGTTACGCGCCAACTGCCCGGCACTGTTCATCAGGCGTTCGTGATGAAGCGGATCAAGTGCAGCGATGCGCTGCTCAATCATGGCCTGGGTAATCACCAGCTCGCCCACGAGGTTGATGAGTTGATCGACTTTTTCCACACTCACACGAATTGATGAGGATTCCGGACCCGAGCTCTCTTTGTCGCTCGCACGCCGTCCCTGATTCTTGACTTCTGCAGCAGGGAGAGAAACTACAGGTTCTACGGTTTTTGGCGCTTCTGCTACAGCTGGCGCGGCAAGTTCCTGTTCAAATATTTCATAACCAGGATCGCTCTCCTGAACAGCAGCTTGTGCACCTGAGCACGTGATTTTGAGATCATCCGGGTCCAGCACGAATGAGCAAATGGCAACAATGTCGTCTTCGCTCTCGCCAGTGGTCAGCTTAAACACAACGCGCTGATCAGCCAGAACCTCCTGTTGAATCACGCCTAACAAGCCCAACTCTGCCGCCAGTGCATCAACATCCTTTTGCGAGACTTCGGGCAACTCGATGCGGAACTGGAATGCTCCATTCGCATCCGCGACAGCCTCAGCTACTGGCTTTGCAACCGCCGTAGCGGCCACAATCGGAGCATCTTCTGCAACTGTCCCTAACGACAAGGCTTTCAATCTTTGACAAACGCTATCCACTGCGGGCTGATCAACACTTGAACCATGCTGGTGACCTTCCATCAGCATGGTCAACACATCCTTGGACACCAGAAAGGTATCCACATGCTCAGGCGTCAGCGCCATTTCTCCCTTGCGAATTCTGTCGAGAAGTGACTCCAACATGTGGGTGACTTCGGTAATATCATTAAAACCGAAGGTCGCTGCGCCCCCTTTGATGGAGTGCGCAGCACGGAAGATCGCATTGAGGTCTTCACTATCAGGGTCTGAGACGTCAAGAGCCAACAACAGCTTCTCCTTTTCGGCGAGCAACTCATATGCCTCGTCGAAAAACACCTGGTAGAACTGGCTCATATCTATCGTCATTCTTGAACTCCGTCATTGTCACACTGCATGATTGATTGCTGCTTCTAGCCGATCAACTTCCCTACCACCTCGGTCAAACGTGCTGGATCAAAAGGCTTGACCAGCCAACCATTTGCCCCTGCAGCCTTGCCCATCGCCTTGATGTCGCTGCCCGTCTCGGTTGTTAACATGAGAATCGGCACGGTTTCATAATTCTGCATAGCGCGGAGCGCTTTAATTAAGCTCAATCCATCCATGCCAGGCATGTTCTGATCGGTAAGCACAAGGTCGACAGTGTGCTGTTTCGCTTTCGCTAATCCGTCCAGCCCGTCAACCGCTTCAATCACGGCATAGCCAGCGTCTCTCAGGCTGAATGACAGCATCTGACGAAGCGATCCGGAGTCATCTACAGTAAGGATTGTTTTAGCCATTTTCTCTTCGCCCTACCTGTTTCCAGGTCCAATATTGTTTATGTGTTTAACCGTGGTTTTAAAACAGTTCGATGTCGCCGCTTTCCATGTGGTGCTGGTTGACGCTTTTGCGTACACCATCCTCATGTTCTGACAAGCGTGCGGATACCCGGCCACTGATGAGGTTAAGTTTCTCCAGCAACGCTTCGTGACTGCTCTCAGGTAACGCGGTATCACTTGCATCGATCTCGCCAAAAACGTCACGCAGGCCGGTCAGATGCTGCGCCATTCGACCCATCAACTGGCTGGTCATGTCCTGAAACTGCAAGCCTGTTACTGCAGCACCCACATGCAGTTTGATCTCGCTCTGAGTGGCCTCAAGACGGGCGGCATAGTCAGTGACCGACAGGTCGGCAGACAGCATGCTGCCCATGGCTTCCTGCTGCTTACCCACCGCGGTGTGTATCGCCATAAAGCTCGAGCACAGTTTTTTGATGGCCTCATCAAGCAGGGTGTTCATCTGCACCAGGTCACGCTCCACTTCGGCCAGGTGCTGGTCGCCATGCGTAGAAACGCCTGCCAACAGATCCATGACCTGAACGTTTAACTGTTCGCTGTTTGTCGCGGTGTTGGTTGCCATGCTTGTGATCAGATGAAGTTGAACAACGACAGTTTTGAGATGGTCACGAAGGATCGCTGCGCAGCTTCAAGCGTAACCTGCTGTTGCGAAAGTTTTGTCAGCGCCTGGGTGTAATCGAGGTCCTGCAAGTCGGACAGGATCTGGCTGTACTGGATATGGCGATCCTCGCCTGCATTGTCTAGGGCATCGAGTTCCTGCAGCCGCGCACCAACCGAGGCGCGTACCGTAAGCACGTTGTCCAGCGCCAGGTCCACTTTGGCATTAGCGTTCGCCAATCCGGCAGTTAACCCGGCGGTGCCCGGTGTCTGCAGCAGGGCGATAAGTTCGCCCAAGGTTGCAAATATGTCCTGCCCGCCCCCTTTGAACACGGTCTGCCCAGGATTGCTGATCGCCATCTGGCGCGAGGCATCCACCTGCAGCAGGCGTTGTCCCTGATCACCCCGATATTCCGCGCCCGCCACCGTACCGGTCGAGGTCTCGACAAACGCAGGAGTTGTGCTCTGATACCCGGAGAACATGTAGTTTCCCAACGCGTCGCGGCTATTGGCCAAGCCCATCAGTTCTTCAAACCGTCCACGCAATTCACTCGCCTGAAATCCTCGTTCAGCGTCGCTTAGGGTGGCATTGCCTGCTGCAATAACGGTGACTTTCACATCCTGCAGCAGCGACGTCACGCTCGACAAAGTGCCTTCAACAGCACTGAGTCCGTTCTTGGCGTGCTGACGGTTGACGCCATACTGGGTGTTGAGCGATTGCGACTGGGTCACTTCGAGGGCGCGTGCGGCACCGACGGGATCATCCGACGGGGTCATGATGCGGCGACCGGTGGAAATTTGCTGCTGTGTCTTCGCCAGACCGGACTGCAACTCGCCGATCCGGGCGGCGCCGGTTTCAAACAGGGTTTGAGTGCTGATGCGCATAATCCTTACCGCCCAAGAGATAACAGTACGTCGAACATCTCGCTGGCAATTTGCATGACCTTGCCGGCCGCCTGATAAGCCTGTTGGTAGCGCAACAGGTTGGTCGCCTCTTCATCGAGGTTTACGCCGGATTCGTTCTGTATCGCCAACGAGGTTTCGCTGAGCATCTTGCCTGCAGCACTGCTGGTGACATCGATCTCACGAGTTTTATTGCCAATCTGGCTGACGATCTGCGAATAAGCACCCTGATAGGTGGTGCTGCCACCGTTCATGATGTTGCTGGTCTGCAATGCGCCCAGCAGCAGTGCATTGCGATTGTCGCCCACGCCACCGGCATTGGATGCCACAGTGTAGGTGTCAGTATCAGCCGGGGTACCGCTCAGCGTGAAACTGATCCCGCCAAAGCTCACAGTCGCGCCCGATGTATACGTCACTGGCGTTCCTGCAGCAAAAACCGTAGAGACACCACCACTTGTAACCGTAACGGCCTGGGTTGCAGGGAACCCACTCAACTTGTTGCTTCCCGCGCTATAAGTCAGTGTCAGTGGAGTGGACAAGGGGGTAGCCAGATAAGCCGCATCCACTGAGCCCGCACTGATGCTGCCCGTGCCGGTATTGGCACTTCCCGACACAGTCCGGATCGGCGCAGCAGCGGCAATCAGCCGGGGGTCCGTGATTCCCACGGAAAAATCGGACGCGCCCGTGGCCGAGAAGAAGTTGCCCCCAAGGTTGCCGTCAATATCCTGCCCAAGCCGGTGTTGTGCATTAAACGTATCAGCCAGGCCTGTGGCCAAACTGTCGAGCGAGGCTTGAGTAGGCTCAAGGGTCTGGCTGCGAAATGCCACCAGCCCACCCAGTTTTCCGCCGACAAGACTGGACGCACCTACAATGACGGGGCCGCCACTCGTCTGATAGGCCACCTCGACTTTTGAGGGGTTGGTGGGTGAGGAAACCGTGGTGAGCGAGAAAGTCTTCACCCCAACGACCAGCGGCTGACCATTTCCAATGAAAACGTTGTAGTCGCCGTTGTCCTGCTTGACGACGGTCGCCTTGATTTCCTTGTTCAGGTCGAGGATCAGTTGATCGCGCTGGTCGAGCAGGTCGTTTGCTGGCTGCCCACTCCCACGTTGCAGACGGCCGATAGTGTCATTCAGCGTGGCAATCTGCTGCGCATAGGTATTGATCACATTGACGCTGGAAGTGATCTGGCTGTTGATGCCTTGATCAATCTCCTTGAGGCGCCCGGCCAGGCTCTGAAAACGTGAAGCCAGCGATTCGCCTGATGACAGCGCCGCCTGGCGTGCAGGAATCGAGGCAGGATTCGAGGAAAGTTCTTGAATGCCGCTAAAAAAGTTTTGCAAGGCAGGCGATAGGCCGGCAACCGGATCTGCCAGCAAGTTATCAATCTGCTTGATCTGAGCGTAATAGCTATCGAGCCCGCTTTTCGTGGTCTGCGCTGATTGAACTTGCAGACCCAGAAAATCGCTGTATATCCTTTTTACCGTGGATATTTCAGTTCCCTGCCCGAGGAAACCAAAGCCGAAATTCTGTGGCAAGGAAGCTCCCTGTACCACGACCTGACGGCTAAATCCCGGCGTTGCGGAGTTCGCGATATTGTGCCCGGCCGTGCTGAGTCCTACCTGTGCGGCGGCGAGGGCGCTCTGTCCGATACTGAGGATGTTGGAAGCCATTTATTTATGCACAGTCTGATTTCGGAAAACAACTAATCAATACACTTATGAGGTGAATCGGTGGCATCGGCATATTCTTTAGCCCCTGCGATCAGACCCGTTCAACCAGCTTGATGACGCTTGCCAGCTTCTGGGCGTAACTGGGGTCAGTGGCATAGCCGGCTTGTTGCAAACCTTGAGCGAACCCCCTTGCATCCTGACCCTGGGCGAGCACATTCTGGTAACGCGGGTTGGCGCGCAGCAGATTGGCGTAATCCCGGAATGAGTCGGCGTAGGAATCGTAAGCACGGAAGGTGTCTACCTGTTTCTGCGGCTTGCCGTTGACGTATTCAGTGGTCACGATATCGACCGTGCGGCCGCGCCACCCGCTGCCGGCTTTGATACCAAACAGGTTGTAACTGTTCTCGCCACCCGCACCGCGGATTTCTGCCTTGCCCCAGCCGGTTTCCAGCGCAGCCTGACCCATCATGAACTGGGGCGGAATACCGGTACTGGCGCTCGCCTCCTGAGCATGCGGCAGCATGCGCTGCACAAAAGCGTCAACGTGTGCTGGGGCATTCGGCTCCACACGCGCTTTAACGCGTAGCGGATCCGAGTCAGTTTGTGGGCCATACGACTCTATCCCGCTACGCGAGACTTTAGCGCGGAGTAAATCGGACTCCTCATGCGGGATATTGCTCACGCGAGGGCTGTCGGACAGCACTGGCCGCGTCTGCACTTGCGGCGTGACCAAGCTGGGGGCATTCAAAGGAAAACCCTGCGCTGGCAATCCCGGCACAGCCACCCCACCCTCGGGTGTGCCGCCCTCGACTGCAGGTGGGATCGACATCGCAATCGAAAGCTGACGCACCATCACATCGGCCAGCCCGATACCCCGGCTGGCCATGCGCTGGGTCAACTGCTGATCGAGCATCGAGGTGTACATCCGGGTTTGTTCGCTATCGAACATGCCCTCCTGCGGCGTCGCCTCGCGCATGCTTTTCATCAGCATGTTCATGAACACCGCTTCGAATTGTTGCGCAGCCTGCTTCAGTGCTTCGGGCGAAGATTGCTTCGCCTCAAGCTTGAGCTGGTTGAGCCCCTGGGTATCGAGTGTGAACTTTGAAGAAAGATCAGCGCCGTTGATCATCAGATCACCTCTAACTCAGCGCGCAGCGCACCCGATGCTTTCAAAGCCTGAAGAATAGCCAGCAAGTCCTGTGGCGTGGCACCGATGGAATTCAATGCTTTCACCACGTCGGCCAATGCGGCGCTGTTCTTGAGCAACATGATTTCACCAGGTTGCTGACGAATTTCAATCTGCGACTGGGCGGTAACCACCGTTTCGCCTTTGGAGAAAGGCGCCGGCTGACTGATGATGGGCTCGGAGCTGATCACTACCGACAGATTGCCGTGCGACACCGCGCTGTTATCCAGCGTGACCGAACGATTCATCACCACCGAGCCTGTGCGCGCATTGATGATGACCTTGGCCATGGCTTGCGCCGGACTGACGTCCAGGCTTTCGATGGCACCCAGAAAGGTGACCCGATCACTTTCACCCACTGGGGTGCGCACCTGGATCACGCGGCCGTTGATGGCACGTGCCGTGTCCTTGCCAAAGCGCGTGTTGACTGCGTCGACCACGCGGCTGGCGGTGGTGAAATCGCTTTGCCGCAGTTCAAGATTGATGGTGCCGGATTCGCCCAGCGCAGAAGTCACGCTGCGCTCGACGGTTGCGCCGGACGGAATCCGCCCCACGCTCAAATGGTTGATCTGCACCTGGCTGCCGTTGGCCGAAGCACCGGCTCCGCTCACTACCATGCTGCCCTGCGCCATGGCATAAATCTGGTTGTCCGCGCCTTTCAGCGGGGTCATCACCAAGGTTCCGCCGCGCAGGCTTTTGGCATTGCCGATCGAAGACACCGTAATGTCGATGGTCTGTCCCGCCTGGGAGAACGGTGGCAGCTCAGACGTCACCAAAACCGCAGCTACATTTTTCAACTGCATGTTGACGCCCGGCGGCATGTTGATGCCCATTTGCGCCAGCATGGCAACAATGCTCTGGGTGGTGAATGGCGTTTGCGTGGTCTGGTCACCGGTTCCGTCAAGTCCCACCACCAAGCCATAGCCCACCAGTTGGTTGACACGAACCCCCTGAATGGAGGCGATATCCTTGATACGTTCGGCATGGGCCAGACCGCTTATCAGTAGCGTGCCCAGCAGGAAGAGGCGTGGAAAATTCATGGAACCCACCCTTATAAAGGAATGAAACTCAGGAAAAAACGCCCCAGCCAACCCATGACTTCGGCTGAATCAAACTTGGCACTGGTGCGATATTCAAAACGTGCGTCTGCCACCTTGGCTGACGAAACCGTGTTGCCGGCCTGGATCGTGTCGGGCTGGACGACTCCGGATAAACGGATGTATTCGACCCCCTTGTCGAGCGCGATCTGCTTTTCGCCCGCGACGATCAGGTTGCCGTTGGGTAAAACCTCGATCACGGTGACGGTGACGTTTCCAGTGAAGTTGTTGCTGGAATTGATGGCCGACTTGTCGGCATACTGACTCGCCGACTCTGCGTTGACCCCCAGGCCCTGCAAGGTTTTGAGCGGAATCCCCGCGACCGCGCTGATCGACGCATCAACCGAACTATCCTTCGATCCATTGGATGAGGCCTGCTTGCCTGCCTGGGTTTTTTCATTGATGACTATCGTCAACACATCACCCACCTGACGCGCGCGCCGGTCTTCGAACATGGGGCGATAAGACGCTGCCTGATAAATCGCACCGTTACTGGCAGCCTGAGTGGGCTTTGCCTCGGGGCGTGCCGTGGTCGGCTTATCCAGGATGGAAGTCGGTGTGGTGCCGCAGCCCGCCAGACCCAGCAGTAGCACCACCCATCCGATATTACGCAGTGTATTCATCTCAATCTCACAGCTGCGACAGGCGTTGCAACATCTCGTCAGACGTCTTGATCGCCTTGCTATTGATTTCGTAGGCGCGTTGGGTCTGGATCATGTTGACCAGTTCTTCCACCACGTTGACGTTCGAGGTTTCAACGTAGCCCTGATTCAGCGTACCGGCACCGTTGCTGCCCGGCGCGTTGGAGCTCGGCGTCCCGGATGAAGCGGTTTCGGCGTAGAGGTTTTCACCCAGGCTTTGCAAGCCAGCCGGGTTGATGAACATGGCCAGTTGCAGCGTACCGATTGTCGTCGGCGTGGCCGACCCCGCTAGCGTCACCGAGACGGTGCCGTCGCGCGCGATGGTCAGGCTTTGCGTGCCCGCCGGAATGGTGATGGCGGGCTGAACGGCGTAGCCGCTCGAGGTCACCATCTGGCCGTTGGCGTCGGACTGGAACGAGCCGTCGCGGCTGTAAGAGGTGGTGCCGTCCGGCATCAGCACCTGAAAAAAGCCATTGCCCTGTATCGCCACATCCTTGGAGTTACCTGTCTGCTGCAGGTTGCCCTGGGTAAAGATGCGCTCGGTAGCCACTGGCTTTACCCCGGTACCGATCTGCAGACCAGACGGCAACTGCGTCTGTTCGGACGACTGCGCGCCGGGCTGGCGGATGGTCTGATACAGCAAGTCCTCGAACACCGCACGCGCGCGCTTGAAGCCGCTGGTGCTGACGTTGGCGAGGTTGTTGGAAATCACGTCCATCTGCGTTTGCTGCGCATCCAGACCGGTTTTGGCAATCCATAGTGAGCGAATCATGTCGGCTCCTTTAAGTAATCGGGGTATTAACCGCCCATCGAAAGCAATTGCGTAGCCTTGCTATCGTTGCTTTCGGCGTTCTGCAGCAATTTCATCTGCATTTCAAACTGGCGCGCCAGTGAAATCATGTTGACCATCTCATCAACCACATTGACGTTGCTCGACTCCAGCGAGCCACTGATCAACGCCACGTTGGGATCGGCTGTTGCCGAAGTGCCGTCTTTCATCCGAAACAGGCCATCGTCACCCCGTGTCAGGTCGGCTCCGGGTGGATTTACCAGCTTCAGACGTCCGATCGAAGTGAGTCCGGTGGCGGCCGAGCCATCGGGTACGAGCGAAACCGTGCCATCCTTGGCCACCGCCACGTTGCGCCCGGGCGGAATCGACAGTGGGCCACCATCGCCCAGCACATTGAGTCCAGTGGGCGTTTGCAGAATGCCGTTTTCATTGATCTTCAGGCTGCCGTTACGGGTATAGGCTTCGGTGCCGTCTTTAGCCTGCACCACAAACCAACCCTCGCCCTGCACGGCCATATCGAGTTCGCGTCCGGTGTGCTGGATCGCGCCCCCGCGGAAATCGCTGCCGGTGGTGGAGTCCACCACAAAGGCGCGGGTTGCCAAGGCAGCACCTTGAACCGGCACCGCACGGAACTGGTCGACCTGAGCGCGAAAACCCGTGGTCGTGGCATTCGCCAGATTGTGTGAAGTCGTCGCCTGCTGTTCCAGGATGTGCTTTGCGCCGGTCATGGCGGTGTAGATCATTCGATCCATGCTGCCTCCTTAGTCAATCAATCAGTCAATGCTTAACGCAGGTTAACCAGCGTCTGCAATATGGCATCCTGTGCCTTGATGGTCTGCGCGTTGGCCTGATACACCCGCTGTGCGGTAATCAGGTTGACCAGTTCGGAGGTCAGGTCGACGTTGGAGTCCTCCACTGCCGATGACTGCAGCACGCCCAGGCTGCCGCTGGTGGGTGCACCCACCAGCGGGTTGCCCGAGGTCGAGGTCTCGGCCCACATGTTGTTGCCCAGCGGCTGCAGGCCATTGGGGTTGGCGAAATTGGCCAGCACCACCTGGCCCAGCACGGCCGTCTGGCCATTGGTATAACGCCCCAGAATCGTGCCGTCTCCACCGATGTTGAAGCCGGCCAGCCGCCCGGAGGTGAAGCCATCCTGATTCAGTGTGTTGACGCTGAAAGCCGAGCCAAACTGGGTGGTGCCGCTGAAGTCAAGTGTGATGGATGGCCCGGTGGCCCCAGCCGCCGTCGCCGGTACAGCGAGGGCCGGTGCAAGCGGCATCCCTGTCGTCAGGATCCCGTTCGTATCGAAATTTAGGGTAGTTATTTGCCCGGTCGCGCCACCACCGACGATCTGCACGCCGTCATTGGCAGCATACACATCCCAGTCACCTGGTGTTATCGCCGATTTGACGTAAAAGGTTTGCAAGGTCTGGGCATTACCCAGGCTGTCAAACACCGAAACCGCCGTCGAGTGATTGAAAGTGGCCGGATCGGTCATATCGAACGGCGTCACCGTCGGTGGCAAACTGCCGGAATTCAGATTGAGCACGGCATTCAATTCGGTCGTGATCTGCGGCACCAGATCGGCGGTGTTGATGCTCAGAGGCGCCGGCGACCCGGTCAACAGTACGCCGCTGGCATTGGCTGGATAGCCGGTCAGATAAGCACCGTTCGGGTTGACGATGAAACCCGAGCGATCAAGCTGGAACTGGCCATTGCGCTGATAGGTGACTTCACCGTTGTTATCCATGCGGAAGAAGCCACCACCGTTGATAGCGATATCCAGCGGGTTGTTGGAGGACGTGACATTGCCCTGGGTGAACTGCTGGACCACCTGCGCCACCTTGACGCCGATACCGACCTGCGAGCCGCCCGCTCCGGTGAGCGAATTGGCATAGACGTCGGCAAACTGTGTTTGCGACTGTTTGAATCCCACCGTGTTTGCGTTGGCAACGTTGTTACCGATGGCATCCAGGTTCTTTGCGGCGGCATTGAGGCCGCTCAATCCTTGCTGAAAACTCATGTTCTACTCCTTGTGATGATTGCTGACGGTTGACCCACCAAACCCACTCAGTCCTGCTCAGAAAATCTGCCGGATCTCGGCATACCCCACATTTTTGTTGGCAGCCAGATTCAACTGCACCCCCTGACTGTTCTGCGAAACACTGTTCACCAGGCCCAGGTTCAAGGCGATGCTGCTGACGGGCTGGCCGCCCTGGGTGGCATCGATGCTGAAGCTGTACTCGCCATCGGCAGCGGCGGTGCCGCTACTTGTCAGCCCATCCCAGGCCAGTACATTCACGCCCAGGTCTTTGGGGCCGAGTTCGATTTTTCGAACCAGCCCCCCCGAGGCATCATTGATGCTGATCGTGACCTTGTCTGCCGGACGCGACAATTCAAATCCCATCACATCCTTGAGTTCGGTCGGACTGATGCTGTCGCCCGGCACCAGCACACCGCGGCCGATCAGGTTGGCGGCCTGCGCCATTTGATTGACTCCCATGCTGGACGCCAGCGCCTCCAGCGTGCTGTTCATGTTCTCGATGCCCTGCACCGTGGACAACTGAGCCAGCTGACTGGTCACCTGAGCGTTGTCGAGCGGGTTTAACGGATCCTGATTTTTCATCTGCGCCACCAGCAAGTTCAGGAAACGATCCTGCGTTTCATTGGTGCTGCTCTTGGTTGCGCTGGAGGCTCCGGCGCCAAACAGGCTGGTAACATTGCTTGCGTCTTGTACGGTCGTCATGGCGTGTCCTCTTTTTTACAGTTTCAAGCGATTCACTGACCCAGGTTCAGGGTCTTGAGCAACAGGGTTTTGGTGGTATTCATCATTTCCGCATTGGTTTGATACGAGCGCGAGGCAGAAATCATGTTGACCATTTCCTCGACCACATTGACGTTGGGCATGGTCACGTAGCCCTTGTCGTCGGCGAGTGGATTCTTCGGGTCGTACACCATTTTCATTGGCGACTGGTCGTCGACCACCGCTTCAACCCGCACTCCTGTTGCGCCACCCTCGCCCACCGGGGTTGCGGCAAACACCACCTGCTTGGCCCGGTACGCTTCGCCATTCGCGCTGGTTGCGCTGTCAGCGTTGGCCAGATTGCTGGCCACCGTGTTCAGGCGTTGCGACTGGGCGTTCATGGCCGATCCGGCCACGTTGAAAATATTGAGTAAAGACATGGGCTACTCCTTATCCCTGAATCACGGCCAGCATGCCTTTGATCTGCTGGCTGAGTCGGGTCAGGTTGAATTCATAATGAAGGGCGTTATCGGCAAAGGCGGCACGCTCGGTGTCCATTTCCACCGTATTGCCATCGATACTGCCCTGGGAGGGCGTGCGGTAAAGCAGGCCAACATCGTTCGCCAGACTGAAGTTGGCTTTCAGGTGGCCCGGCGCGGTGGTGGCCACCGACATGCCACCCGCCGAGGCTGCACCTTTGAGTGCGCCTTGCAGCGCGGTGTTGAAATCCACATCCCGCGCCTTATAGTTGGGCGTGTCGGCGTTGGCGATATTCGACGCCAGCACCTGTTGGCGCTGGTCGCGTACGCGTAGCGCCTGTGTATGAAAGTTCAGCATGTCATCCAGCCGGTTCAGCATGGTGGTCACCTCTGTGCAAAGCCTTTTTGCGATGACTGCATCCTAGACAGGCACCTGTCCATCCAATCGCACGATAAGCGGCAATAATCCCGTTCATTTCGGCGTATCGATCTTGGGCGTGCTTCTTAGAATGAGTCACTGTGAGAAATGACTTAAGGAGCACGGGATGCGCGCAGGATCAATCCAGGCAGGTCGGCACGCCCACAATCTGGGGCTGGCGCTTGTGTTGCTGAGCCTGTCGACCCTGGTTCAAGCCGCAGGCCAGCAAGACACCGCAGCATTACAGGCTCATGCCGAGCAGTTTCTGAAAATCCAGACCGGTGGCCAGCCGGGAAAAGTATCGATCCAGGTCAAACAACCACGGGTAGATTTGCCTGCCTGTTCTGCGCTGGACGCATTCCAGCCCGTCGGCGGTCGCCGCATCGGACGGATTACGGTTGGCGTACGTTGTCTGGCTCCCTCTGCGTGGACGGTTTACCTGTCCGCACAAGTGAGTGTGGTCGGGTCTTATGCCGTTACGCTTCAATCCTTGCCCGCCAATCACATCTTGACTCCTGCCGATTTCACCCTGCGTGAGGGTGACCTGGGCAGCTTGCCCACCGATGTCGTCACCAACATGGACGAGATGTTGGGCTACCGCACCGTTTCGGGTCTGGCGGCGGGCGCTCCATTGCGCTCGGTGCTACTGCGACCCCCGCTAGTCGTCCAACAGGGGCAAACCACGCGCGTGGTGCTGAATGGCCCGGGATTTTCAGTCCAGAGTGAGGGTCAGGCGCTGGCCAATGCCAGCCGTGGCGATCGGGTTCGGGTCAAAACCCGCTCAGGTCAGGTGATCAGTGGCATTGCGCAAGACGGCCAGCAGGTCTTGGTGACCTTTTAATTGAGTCGCATGCGCATGCCTGCTTCAGCTTATTTGAAAAATGACGTTATTGATGTAGCTTTAAGTAAGCCATCATTGTTGAACCGTCAGACAAGACACAGGAAGCTGCCATGAAAATCGAATCCGGCCCCAAGCAGGTCACCCTGCCAACCACCGTTGAAAACCGTCCCGCTCAAGCGCAGGCAACTCCGGGCGCCAAGTCTGAGCAAACCGAAGTCAGCCTGAGTGCGCGCTCGGCCCAACTTAAAGAACTGGAAACCCAGCTTGCGGCGATTCCCGTAGTCGACCGGGCCCGGGTAGAAAACATCAAACAAGCCATTGCATCAGGTCAGTACAGCATCAACACAGCAAATATCAGTGATCATTTGCTCGACTCCGTAAAGGAAATGCTCAATGTTGCAAAATGAAAGCACACGCGGCCCGGCTCTGGATGCCAAACTGACGGCAGAAAGCACTGCCTGGCAGGAACTGCTGAGTGTGTTGGAGCAGGAAGAACAAGCATTAATCGTTGGTGAAGCCGACTTGTTGCCCAAGCTGAATGCACTCAAAATGGCGCACCTGCACTCCCTGAGCACGATGGTGCGTACACGTCATGAAGGCTTGGTTTCGGCCGGACTCACGCCCGACCACGCTGGAATGAATGCCTGGCTGGAGCAGCAGGGCAAGCCTAAAAATTCGGACCAATGGGAAAAGCTGCAGACCATGGAGCAACAATCCCAAGAGATCAACCTGCGTATCGGCACCTTGATCGAATTGCGCCTGAACTCCACCCGCCAGGCGCTCAATGTGCTGGTTCAGGCTGCGACCAGCCAGGGCGGCTTATATGACCAGGCGGGGTGTTCAGTGGCTACGCGCAACGGGAAACCCCTGACCGCCGCCTGACTTCAGGGCGAAAGGCAGTCAGCGCTTGAAACGATCCGGCGCAACAATCCGCATCAATTCAATTTCAATGGGCAACGGCTGCCCGGTTATCTGATCGGCCAGTGCCTCGCCCAGCAAGCCCGCCCAAACCACGCCGCGCGAGGCATAGCCTGCCGCGACATATAGTCCCGCCTGATTGCTGACCGCGCCCAGTATCGGCAGACGATCCGGTAGCAGCGCCCGCAGCGAGGCTCGGCCGCTCACGTCATCCACGTCGAAACGGCTTCCCGCACCCGGCAAGATCGCTTCGAGCCGTGCCAGATTGACAAGATCACTTTCCCGTCGTGGCATCGTGTCATCATCATCGTGTTCATAGGTTGCACCCACCAGTGACTGAAGTGCACCTGGCGCGATATACCCTTCGCGCGCAATCACACGCTGGATTTCCGGCAAACAACCCGCGGGCAACTGCGTAACTTGCCCGCGCTCGGTATGGAGCGGCCAGGTCTGATCG
>JAAFGW010000288.1 GCA_010365175.1 Sulfuriferula multivorans
GCACAATACGCCCGTGAAAGCGGCTCGGTCTAATGAGTGCGCAGTTCGGAGAATTAATCGATGGCAATAACGGGTGAGCAATACGACGCCTTGGTAAAGTTGATGCGAGGTAGCCCGGAGAGTCCCGCTAACCGCGCTGCACGGCGCGTTCTTGTAGATGGGGCCACACAAGCTGAGGCCAGGCGAGAGACGGGCGCCAGCCGCTCTACAGTGAGTATCACTGTGCAGCGCTATACCGAGGCCGATCAGTCAATGCGCTCGGTTTATGCACCAATAAAAGCATAAAATATGCTTGCACGTATTACCCTAGGGTAATACAATACTTTCATTGAAACGAATCACTGAGGATGTGATCATGGCCATTAAACCAATCACGGATCACGCTTATGTCAATCATCCAAGCGGCATTGTTTGCCCTTGGTGCGAGAGTCAAAACGTCAATTTTTCTGGCGTTGCCATCACTTTCCATGGCGATTCAATCGGACAGTCCACTTCCTGCGGCGACTGCGAAAAGAAATGGGAAACCATCTACACGATTTCCGGTTTCGAGGCATAGTAAAGAAACCCAGCAGTTGCACCATAGCCATGGTGGACTGTGTAGGGTGCGCTCTGGATGTTAACGACTCGCTGGATAATCGAAACAAGTAGGAGAACACCCATGCAGACCCCGGCTCAAGCTCGACACGCCCTGCGTGTTGCTGGCATCACTGTTCCGCTCATTCACCCGCTATTCACCGCCAGCGGCGGTTGTCTTGACCCGTGCGCTTCTGGATTCATGGTGGTGCATACCGGTGGGGGCTGCATGGCACTGCGCCGTGACAGTGACGACTTTTACATGATGATCACGTCAGAAGATGGCAGTGATGTTCCGGACATCCAAGAGTTGGAAAACAGCCTGATCG
The DNA here is from genome assembly GCA_010365175.1 of Sulfuriferula multivorans. Lineage (GTDB taxonomy): Bacteria > Pseudomonadota > Gammaproteobacteria > Burkholderiales > Thiobacillaceae > Thiobacillus. Next base: position 903 of record JAAFGW010000288.1, read on the forward strand.
GAGTTTACCGAGTGTTGGATGGTGAAGAGATTGCGTGCGTTACTGCGCTGGCGTGGAAAGAGGTTATCTCTCTTGAGGCGGATCCTTCCAGGATCGTTGCCTGAGCTGATTACCGGCCCTGATAGAATTGGCTTTAAGGAGAAACCATGTCAAACCAACAATTTAGCGTTCAAACGGGCAACGAAGGCGTGGAAACTAAAACGCAACAAGTCATCTCAAGGCTGGCGAATTTGCATCCCGAGATGTTGTGGTCAACTTTCCCGTTGGGCGATTATGACCAATATGCAGAAATTGATGCGCCAGATGTCCTGGTATGCTTTGGCCGCGATGAAGAAGAGTTGGATGATGGTTTGGTTGATCCTTACTCCACGATGCTCGGCACGGCGTGTGAACCTTCGGTCTGGGGCATTTCTGAAGAAGCCGCGAAAATCATTCAGTGCTATAACCGGGTTTTCATCGCCCAGTATGCAAACTGTGACGGGCCAAGGTCTCTTGCCAGTAAGCACTGATCTGATCGGAGCATGGAGTCAGTAAAAAAGGATGTAAAGCTGACGGCGGGTAAGCCGTAGCGTGAATATCTTTTCGGTACGTTCATCGGCCATGACAACTTTTCCTAAACCTTGCGAACACCTGGCCAACCGCCAATAAGTAAGAGTGTCAATCCGGTCGTGAATGGCGCAACCACCCAAGCAAGTACGGGTGCACGTCGATGGGGAGGGAGAAAACCTATGTTCGCCACCCCAACAATCAGGACAAACATGGCCCAGAACAGAAGTGCTAGGGCCACCCCTGCTAGAACGCCCTGGGCCCTGTCGTCGCTCGATGACAGGGCACCCGCAAGCATCGATCCGAAAAGGACACTTATTTCCATTTTCCCCGGTCTCATTACCATTTCCTCTACTTTTCCCTGTTACTTCGACTGGCGGGCTTTCATGGCCATCGCATCGGTTTTGGAAAGCTCGGCCAGCTTCTGCCGCTCTGCTTCGGAGAGAAACGCTGCCTTAAAACCGATGAGGCCATTCGCCTCGATGGTGACGCGACTGCCGCAACCGAGGGCCGGAAGGCCAACCCGAACTTTTCCCGCTTCGTATGCCGCTTTTACGGTTTCGTAGAACATGGTTATTTTCCTTAAACCCAGTCTTCAACGCGCAGACCCGGCACGCGGTTAAACTCGCGACTATTATTGGTTACCAAGATCAGGCCTTGCGAACGTGCGTGCCCTGCAATCATGTGGTCGTAAGGGCCAATTGGCGTGCCTGCTTTAGCAAGTTCCGCTCGGAGTTGGCCTGTGTGCGCTGCCGCACTCTGATCGTATTTCAGGACATCAAGCCGTGCTGCAAAGCCTTCTACATCAGCCAAATTTCGCGTCTGATTGGAGGACTTCTCAGCACCGTAAATGAGTTCCATCAAAGTTACTGTGCTGATGCACAGTTGGCCATGGTGCGCTTTGAACACTTCGCGCACATGCTGCGGCTTGTTCTTAATGGTGAAGATGCAGATGTTGGTGTCCAGCATGTACTTGAGCATCAAAACGATTCCCGCTCTTGATCGGCTGGCTGCTCACGATCCGTCATGAAATCCGCAGTGACACCTTCACCATCAAACCAGCTATCCCAGGACTCACCAGCAGGGGTCAGAATCCGGGTTCTACCTATGGCGATCACATCGACACGCTTAACATCATCGGGGAGCGCAGCGGCCTTGGGTAAGCGCACGGCCTGACTACGATTACTGAGAAATACTGACCCTTGTTCCATGCTGCACCTCTATGGATATTCCATGTGTATATCCCATAGTAGTCCGGATATTGGATATGTCAATGGGATATACAATCTTCTTGTCGTGATTTTCCATTGTGTTGGTGGGGGCGAGTTGCCAGGCGCCAACGCCAAGGCGATGAAAGCCCTTACCGTTCAGTTTGATGAACGCTTGCCGTGCGGCAAGGCCATCGTCAGCGTCAGCGTCACAGGCCACCAAGGGCCATAACGATGATTCCAGGATTTAAAGTGGTCATGATTTTCCCTGAACGTTTTACTTCTTGAAGAAGGTCGCCACACCCATGTCGAAAAATACTGCTCCCACAGCGGAGTAAGGGCCTGCTGAAGTGCTACCCGCAGCATTAAGGGCTACTCCAGCCAGTCCCACTAGAGTCGCTCCAACCAACAAAATAATTGCGCTCATACATTTCCTATATCAAATTCCTATGGCGGGAATGGCCAACATCATCGCGACCATCAAGCCAAGCGCGCCAAGCATGCATTTGTAATAAGCCCCTTTCTTATGGGCTTTTTGCAATTTCTCATCGCCATA
>JAAFGW010000289.1:0-3171 GCA_010365175.1 Sulfuriferula multivorans
GTCGTTGCGATGCGGGTAACGGCCGAAGCGCGCCACCACGTCGCGGTGCTGTCGCGCATATTTTAGATGGTCATCGAACAAGGCCTGCTCGTTTTCAGCGGCTTCGGTCGCCAGTGTTTCGTAAAGCGACACCGACAACGCCTGCATGTCATTTGATTCGGCATGCTCAAGCGGCAGGTAGAGAAACACGCGTTCGATCGGCGAGAGCTGCGTTTCTTCGTTGGCTGCGAGCGCGGCAAGGCTCAAGGCCAGCGCCTGCGGGTCGGTGGCAAACGCCTGCGGCTGGTCGCGATGGATGTGATGCGGAAACTGATCGAACACGATCAACAGTGCCAGCCGGCCGCGGGGTGTGTCGGCCCAGTTATCAAGTCGTCCTGCCGTTGCCGCGACCAGTGTGTCTGCAAACTGGTCGATCACAGCCTGGTCATTGGCTGCCGATTTTGCGAACCACAGCGTGCGCTGCCGTCCGGCGATTTCAGTTGCAGTTCCGGCTGGGCCAAACCAGAAGTCGAGTACGATTTCAGGTTGAGTAGTCATGCATGATCTCTTGTGATTGGGGGGATGTTGCGTTCGAATTCTTTGAGATGAGGCACCACTTTGCAACCTGGTCATGTATTGATCAATTTGACCTTGCTGTAGCCCTACCCTATATTCTCCGTTCATTCAGCGAGCCGTTCTTTCACTCTTATGGCAACTTTAGCTGACAATACCGCGCTCATCGAACTCCTCGAATCACTCGATTTGATTTCCACCGGAGACCAGCTTATAGCTTGGGCCAACACCGACTTGCAGTCGACGTTTCCTCATGGTGCTTTCATCTTCGGGATGGCGCGCGTTCATTCCACAGGGGTTGCCCCGGTTAAACTCTTTGCATCTAATTTTCCAGTTGATTATCTGCGGACACTCAAACAGCCAGACGGTTTGATTTCTTCCCCCGTCATTAAAAACTGGCTGGCAAGCAGTGAAGTGCAATTGCTGGATAGCGAGGGGCCTGTTGGCATGAAGGTGGACAAAGCCTGGCTTGAGCACTTTAAAGCCAGTGGTCTGCAAAATATTGCAGCGCACGGTGCGTATGATTTATCGCGTCAATACGCATCCTATTTCAGCTTTCACCAAATCCCCCGGCCATTAGGAGAGGGCCACCGACGTCTGCTTAAAATACTTATTCCGCACATGCATGCTGCCCTGTTGCGCATCCTGCATAAAATCAAGGCCAACGCACGCGCCATTCGAACAGACAAAACCCTGACGCCACGCGAACTGGAAGTGTTGACCTGGGTATGCGACGGTAAAACCAGTGCCGAAATCGCTTCCATTCTGGGCATCGCGCGCAGCACTGTCAGAAACCAGATTCAAAGTACGCTTGTCAAACTGCGCGTCAACACGCGCTCGCAAGCGGTGGCAAAGGCAATCAAGAAAGGGCTGGTGGTGAACCGCCAGCCAGATTCCCAGTTCAGCGTTTTTTGATAAATCGGGTTACACCCCAAGGGTCAAGTCTGGCCCATTCTTTCCACGGTTTCACCCCATGGCATGCTGTCGCTGAGCATCGATTTGTTACTAAAAACCCAGTCTAGGCCCTTTCTACTACGGCTTTAGTCGTAGAGCAATTGCTCTATGGCCTTGCCCAACTCAACCCAATATTCTCGCGCCTCGGGATAACGCCTGGTTTCGATCAGGCGTTGCCTCGCGGTTTTTGGCGCACCTTGCGTGCACTTTATCAGCGTCATTTATTAGGGAGTTGGCATGAAAACCATGCGTCATTCACAGCGCGGTCAGGGTATGACCGAATACATCATCATCGTCGCGATGATTGCCATCGCCGCGATTGCGGTTTACCAGTACTTTGGTCAGACCGTGCGTAACCAGACGGCAGCCATTGCCCAGGAACTGGCCGGTAACGATGGCACAACCGCCAAGTCCAATGCCCAAACAGCTTCTACTGCAGCGCAAACAGCGGGCAACACCAAAAATACGCTGGATGACTACGTCAACCAGAAGGGTAAATAAGGTATTGGATGTTGCCGTCCTCATGTGAGGACGGTGCCTTTCTATCGCTCCGATGAAGACAACAAGCAAAGCCTCCCAGACAGGCCAGGCCCTGCCAATGGGCCTGGTTTTGCTTGTCGCCGTTTCCGCGGTTGTGTACTACATGTTCAACAGTGGGCAGCTGGTGAAGGAGAAGATTCACCTCACCAATACGGCCGATGCGGTGGCCTACAGTGCCGGAGTGTACGAAGCACGTGCGCTGAATTATGACGCCTATACCAACCGCGCCATCATTGCCAATGAAATAGCCATTGGTCAGGCTGTCGGCCTGGCGTCCTGGGCCAAGTACATGGGTACGTCCGCAGCCACGATTGGCCCCTATCTGCAGCTGATCCCTTATGTGGGACCTTATCTAAAACAGTTGATGGATTACATCGAAACCATCATGGATTACGTCACGCTGGCTCTTTCATACGTCATCCCGATTCATGATGCAGCCATACAGGCGCTCATGATTTCTCAGTATGCGATGCATGGGCCGGGCAACACAGTCGCGCTTTACAACCGAAAGGTGGTTATGGATGAAGTGGCCAAACGAAACGATCCGGATGTCAAAGTAGATCTGATGCCGTTGAGCGATAACTTTAGCGGCTTTACGCAGCGTTATAGCTCGCAGGACGAACGTGTGCGCATGGGGCAAGTGGTGAGCGACGACCGCGATGCTTTTTTGAAAAGCCGAAACTGGAAGTTCGGTCTGGTCATATTGTGCACCGGCGCTCAACTTAGAAAGCGGGGCAGCACCGAGCTGATCGATCTGACCGAGGGTTGGAAATCGATGGATACGCTGTCCGCCCATAGTTACCGAATCAGGCGTTTCAGATGCCGTCATTCGGAAACGCCAATCGGTTATGGGACGGCCTTTTCAGAAGACGATCTCGATGATTCCAACTACGACTACGCCGGCTCGCGCAACACTAATCCCCGCGCCAGCAACAAGGCCGATGCCAGCGAGGGGATCGCGAACGGCTTCGATCCTGCGCCCTACAGCATAGGGGGCGGCGCCATTCCTGCGTTCCATGAACTCTCGGAAAATGCACTCAAGGAAGAGGATCCACGCACCTATATTGCAGTCAGAGTCACGAAACCAAGTGGAAAACAGCGCTACTCCGGTGGGGATAGCATTAT
>JAAFGW010000289.1:3249-5428 GCA_010365175.1 Sulfuriferula multivorans
TTTCGAACGGCCGGATGGTGACAACAAGCTTTTCGCCGGCAAGGCGGAGAAGGGATCCTTGTTCAATCCCTATTGGCAGGTTCGCCTTGCACCCGTTTCGGTGACTGAGCGTGCCATTGCTCAACTCAAACAGGGGGGCGTGATGCTTCCATGATTATGAAACAATTTAAATCGACAAATCGTATGCCGGGTTTCCGTGTTCTTTTCATGCTGGTCATGAGGTTATCCCTGGTGTTTTCAGCCGCCTGTTCGCAGGCGGCCGCCCCCTCTTTGGAGGGCATGCACATCCATCGTTCAGGCACATCCCCCTATTTCCTGCATTCAGCAAAAGAATCGCTGAAAGCGTATGAAGGCCAGTGCAATCTCATGAAAAGCGTTTGCGCAATGATGCCGGCAGGAGCGAGCAGCAAGGACAGGGCCGCATGCGTCAATGTGGGATCTGGATTCCAATTAAAGGGCAACCTGGCCGACGTTGGGGGCCAGGAAACGGACGAGTATTTTGCGACTGCACTGAACATGTCAGCCAGGCAAATAAGGAAAACAGTTTTACAGGTGAATTCAGTCTGCGAAGTTGAAGTGGTGGAGCAAGAAAGTGTGGATATAAGGCATTACACATCCAAAGGCTATACCCAATATGAACTGAAAAATCATCCGAAAAAGGGACGTTATTGGCTTCGTACCGAACATGAGCGAATCGACTCTAAAATGGGTGCCCTGCTGAAAGGCGCATTCAATTTGAGTAGCCAATCATCGGTATCTCAGAGCTTGGGCCAGAAAACCTATGCGGGCTTCAAATGCGAATTGCGTGAAGTCACAGGCCCTTGGGCTGGCTCATTATGTTTGATGGCTACTGACACTCCATTCCCAGGGCATGTGACGCTTGCGGGGACCATCGTGGCAGGCAATGACACCATGCTTGATGAAAAGGCAACGGAAGTCACCGTAAAAATCATGCTGCCCAGAACCCATTTCTATCCGTCGGAAAGCGATCGAGTTGAGGCTGCGGAGGGACGTTCTGCCGCGTCCGGGAATGCCACGCAGCGGTGGTGCCAAAAACAGAAGTTGAAAACCGGGGTCAATCCCTGTGAAGGCGAGTCTGGTGAAGACGGCAAGTAGGGTGCCCTGTCGCTTCGTCCAGCGAGGCCAGTCCACGGTTGAGTTCGTGGCCTTGTCTTTTGTGCTGGTGCCGTTGATGCTGATTGTTCCATTGCTGGGCAAATATATGGATATTGCTCAGACAACCGCTGAAGCCAGCCGCTACACAGCCTTCGAGGGAACCGTGCGTCACTCTTCAAGCGCCGACGGCTGGAAATCTGATGCTGATCTCGCCACCGAAGTGCGCAGACGGTTTTTCAGTAATAGTGACGCACCCATCAAAACCAATGATGTAGCGGGCAAATTCAATGCGCATCGCAACACGGTTTGGTTCGACCATCGCGGCAGCCCCTTACTGCCGGATTTTGCTCAAGACGTGGGCGTCACCACCAGCAAAGACTCGCTCTCTCAGCCAATTGGCGCGCTTGCGGGCAGCTTTAATCTGTCGCAGCAAAATCTCTACACCGGCCAGGTCAGAGTCAATATTGCCGACATCCCCAACCTGAAGCCTTTTGACACCATAGGGCTTTCCGTGACACGCGGCACAACAGTGCTGGTCGATCCATGGGCGGCCAGTGGTCCGGAGCAGGTTGTTTCCAAGGTCAAGGGAGCGGGTTTGCTTTTTCCTTATCAGCCGCTTGAAGTCATTGCAGCGCCACTTGCTGTCTTGATGAGCAATCCGGTCCTGGCCATTCTTGGCGCTGATACGACGCCCCCTGATGTGGGCCGTGTCACACCCGACCGGGTTCCGGCAGATCGCGTACTGGAGAATTACAAATGATCCCCGTGTGGCCTATCTTATTGGCCGTGATGTGGGTGTCGCCAGGCTGGGCTGCTTGGCCCGAGATTCCGTCTCCCCGCAATTCGAGGATCGAAAACATTGGCGAGAATGTGCGCTTGAACGGGATTCCCATGCGTATGCAGCGCGTTCTAAGCACGGGCAAGCCAGCGGACATCATGCGTTTTTATCGCGAATCACTCGGCCCCAGACTGATCTTAGCAAGCTTTTGTTGAGGGATTAAGCCGCTCTTTTTATTAGCCGAGCGGGTTGGGTGTTTTGATTGATTTGTTCATCGTTAGTCGC
>JAAFGW010000290.1 GCA_010365175.1 Sulfuriferula multivorans
AACATTTTTGTGACGGATCTGGCCGGCGTGGTCTATGAGGGCCGCACCGAGTTGATGGATGAAGACAAGATCATCTATGCCCAGAAAACCGCGGCTCGCACTCTGGGTCAGATCATTGAAGGTGCCGACGTTTTTCTGGGCTTGTCGGCTGGCGGCGTGCTCAAGCCCGAAATGGTCAGGAAAATGGCGGCGCGCCCACTGATTTTTGCGCTCGCCAATCCGACGCCGGAAATTCTGCCTGAAGAAGTCAAAGCGGTGCGCGACGATGCCGTCATGGCCACAGGTCGCTCCGACTACCCGAATCAGGTCAATAACGTGCTGTGCTTTCCGTACATTTTTCGCGGTGCGCTGGACGCCGGTGCGTCCACCATCACCATCGAAATGGAAATCGCGGCCGTGCACGCGATTGCCGAACTGGCGCAAGCGGAACAAAGCGAGGTGGTGGCAGCGGCCTACGCCGGTGAGCAACTCGCCTTCGGTCCCGAGTACCTGATCCCGAAACCGTTCGATCCGCGCCTGATGATGAAGATCGCGCCTGCCGTGGCCCAGGCCGCGTTTGACAGCGGGGTAGCGCTGCGCCCGGTGTTGGACATGGACGCCTACCGCGAAAGATTGCAGAGTTTTGTCTATGCCTCAGGCACCGTGATGAAGCCGATTTTTACTGCCGCCAAGAAGGCGCTCAAAAAACGGGTGGCCTACGCCGAGGGTGAAGAAGAGCGCGTGTTGCGCGCTGCCCAGATTGTGGTGGATGAGGGCTTGGCGCTGCCCACCCTGATTGGCCGCCCGCTGGTGATTGCCGCCCGCATCGAGAAGTTTGGTCTGCGCCTACGCCAGGATATCGACTACAACGTCGTGAATGTGGAACAGGACCACCGCTACCGCGACTTCTGGCAAACCTACCACGGAATGACCGAGCGCAAAGGTATGACGATTCAGGTGGCCAAGATTGAAATGCGCCGCCGCCTGACGCTGATTGGTGCCATGCTGCTGCACAAGGGCGATGTCGATGGGCTGATCTGCGGTACTTGGGGCACCACCGCCATGCACCTGCAGTACATCGACCAGGTCATTGGCAAGCGCAATGGTGTCAACACCTATGCCTGCATGAATGGCCTGATGCTGCCCGAACGCCAGTTGTTTCTGGTTGACACCCACGTCAACTACGATCCAACGGCCGAACAACTGAGCGAGATCACGACGCTGGCGGCCGAGGAGATGATGCGCTTCGGCATCCGGCCCAAGGCCGCATTGCTGTCGCACTCGAACTTTGGAAGCAGCAACCAGCCCAGCGCGGTCAAGATGCGCCAGACGCTGGACCTGCTGCGGCTCCAGTCACCGTGGCTGGAAGTGGACGGTGAAATGCACGGCGACGTAGCGCTGGACGGCAAGGCCCGCGCCACGCTGATGCCCAACAGCACGCTGGTCGGCGATGCCAATCTGTTGGTGCTGCCCAACATCGATGCCGCCAATATTGCCTACAACCTGCTCAAGACGGCGGCCGGCGGCAACATTGCCATTGGCCCGGTGCTGCTGGGGGCGGCCAAACCGGTGCATATCCTGACAGCCAGTACCACGGTGCGCCGAATTGTCAATATGACAGCGCTCACCGTGGCCGATGCTAATGCCACTCGATAATTGAGATCGATCGAGTTAGCGCTTACTAACAAGACAAGACCCCGCCTCATGACTGCCTGTTTTATGGGCAGCCGCTTGCTTTTCTTACGCAAATACGCGACACTACGTAGCTTGAAGTTTCCGGGTAAACCCGGGGTGTCCTGAGAGGTGTTTTTCATGTCGCGGTTTACAAGTCTGAAGTTGGTTATTACTGGCTTTTTGCTTGCTGGGGTGTTTGCGTCAGGTTTTGTCCAGGCCAAGGGCCCGGTCGTTATCGATGCCAGGACGACGATTGCAGTGGCCGAGTTGCCCAGGCAAGGAACTCAGACCTATCAGCTGATTTATCAGGGTGGACCATTCGCACATGAAAAAGACGGCGTTGTTTTTGGGAATCGTGAGCGCTTGCTCCCGGCACAGAAGCGCGGGTTTTACCGCGAATACACCGTCGCAACACCAGGCTTGAGTCACCGGGGGGCCCGGCGCATTGTGTGTGGGGGGCAGCCCAAAACGCCAGATGCCTGTTACTACACGGCCGATCACTACGCGAGCTTCCGCCAGATCGTGCCCTGAGTTTTATTTTTCTTATTTTTTGGATCGCGAAGCGGGAATGAATATGTCACTTACTCAAGAAACACCAGCACCAGTGCGTGCCCCAATGGACGTACCGCTGCGCAGCGTGCGACCCAATATCGTGCAGTCCATCCGGGCTTTTCGGGTACAGGAATTGCAAGACGCAGCCCAGTCGCTGGGCCAGCATTTCCTATATGCCAATCTGGCCAATGCCCAGACCAAGCAGGACGTGCTGGACCTGATCGGTCAGCAGTTCAAACTGTCTACCCATGTGGGCAAAAATTTCGATGCGCTGTATGACAGCATGACGGACCCGCTGCACAAATCCGGACCCCAGCCTGGCTTTATTGCCGTGTTGGAACACATCCCCGCCAACGCCAAGTTCGACAAGGAAGCGCGCGAGCAGTTGCTTGACATCTTCCGTGACGCCGCCGACTACTGGGGGGACCGAAAAATACCGTTCCGATGTTTCTATTCTTTTCTGTAGCCCGTTCTGCACACACCAGCCAAGCAGAACGGGCTAACGAGGCAAAGAGCGAAGGTACCGGTGGTCATGCCGTGTCCGGTATCGAGCTCACTACCGAATGCGGCGAGAAAATGCCAACCGACAAATTGTTGGACATCTCACCGCTGGCTTTGCGCATGAGCAGCCCATTCAATGCGGGCTATTGGTTGACTGCTGCCTGATAGCATCGACTGCCTGCCGCGAAAAGCCCGTCCTTGGATGGGCTTTTCTGTTTTGGTGCGTCCGGCGGGCCGCCACCCCCAACGCCTGCACGGGCTACGGGTTGGCCGTCTGCATCTGCCTGGTTAAAGCCAGTACCAGCGCCAGGTACTGATCCACCGGGACTTCCTCGGCCCGGCGCTGTACGTCGAACTCGCCGGCAAACGCTTTCTCCTGCAGCCATTTGCCCAGCGTGTGCCGCATCAACTTGCGGCGCTGGCTGAAAG
>JAAFGW010000291.1 GCA_010365175.1 Sulfuriferula multivorans
CTTGAAAAAACAACCCTGCATCAATTACTGCTTGCGATCGTTCCTCTGGACTGACCTTATTTATTTCCAAACGACAGACCCAGCCGCGGCGGGGTCTGTCGTGGGGAAGCTTACGCACAGACCAGGCGTCGGCGGGTAAACCCGAGCCCCGCGAGTCCGAGCCCCATCAGCGCCAAAGTTGCCGGTTCGGGTACCGTCACGACGCCACCGGGATTTCCGCTGAAGCCGACGCTGCCGTAATCGGTGGGTCCGTTGATGTTGCCGTTGAGGCAATCGTTGGAGATGGTGTTGGAATCCATGGTCACCGCTCCATTTAACGCGATGGCCCTGCCACACAACATCGTTGCCGTGGTATTCAAGGTGACGCTCTGATCCGCGAGAATGTTTCCTGCGAATGCCGTGCTAGTGCCCAGCGTAGCGGAGGTGCCGACCTGCCAATACAGTCCGTAATCCGCGCCGGAAACACCATTGAGCAGATTGACACTCGAGCCGCTTAGTGTCGTGAGCGCGCTTCCGATCTGAAACACCCAGAGTGCATCGGTATTGTTTTGCGCATCCAGATAGAGGCCTCCCGTGAGCAGCGCCGACGAACTAAATGAATAGACCCCCGGAGCCAGGGCATTTGAAGAACTGTTGTAGAAGTCCAGACCCACACTACTCAAGTCACTGGTGGCCGATAGACTTGCAAGCGCATTGTATGTCTTGCGCGCATCAGACTTAGCCTGCTGCGCGACGCCGTCCGCCAGGTGTACCGATCCCGTCTGGGTGACTCCCGTCGAGCCAGGCGTGTACGACGTGCCGGGGAAGAGACCCAGATCGCCCCAGAGGGTGGTCGATCCGGTATTGGTCACCGTCGAGGCAGCCAGGACCGCGAAGCTCTGGGCCGAACCCAGAATGGGCGCGGCCCATGCCGGAGCGGCGCCGCAAAACACGCCCATCACCGCCAATGCCAGAACCGACAACGCTTTCGATGAGTTGGTATGGTGTGTACTGCTTGCAAGCTTGGATGTAATGTTCATGTGGGTTTCCCTGACGGTTAAATGATGAAAACAATCATGTTCGATAAACCATCGTGGATGGCATAGCTACATATGACGACGACGGCTAACGCCTTGGAGATGCGTCAGCCAATACGAATATTGCCCATCGCGCCTATCACACCGAATACTTGTAGCAACCAAATAACGACAACGATGACGACGACAATATTCAGGATCTGTTTAATCTTTCCATCCATGGGGATATACGCGTTGACGAGCCAAAGCAGCACGCCAACCACAATCAAGACGAGGACCAAATTAATCAGGGGCATGCGGATCTCCTATGAGGTTATGAATTAACAAGGGCAGCAGCCGAATCGAGTAGTCAAGCATGCTGATTCCTTGAGAGTTCACACGATCGTAGACATTTATGCTCGACGCTTCTGTTCGATAGCGAACATAGTCAGGCAACTGCCGCAGCGGCAAGCACCATGTTCGTTGGCGCACAGACCACTCACTGGCACTGCGCTATAAATAACATCAGAGGACTAGAGACCAATCAATAAGGTTCGGCATCGCCGGTGCGAACCATGCTCATTAAAATGCAGCGCGTTGTAGACGACATGCAGTGGTCGTCGTTTGTATCTTCTTATCCCAGCGGGCGGCAGCTGTGCAAGGCTGCCGGCACCACTATGCGCAACCCAATCAGACAGAGAGGCACATCATGAAACAAGTCAAACTGACCATTCCGGAAATCGGATTAATCGCCGGCACGCGGGCTGCTGCGGGTGCCGGCCTCGCACTGCTGCTTTGCGACCGGTTGAATCCGGACCAGCGCCGTGCAGTAGGCTGGACGCTTCTTGCGGTGGGTATCGCCATCACGATACCGCTGGTTGCACAAGTTTTTGGAAAGCCTCCTGCGCCTGCAGACCCTGAAAAAGCGTAAATCGCAGGCTATCGAAAGTGCAGGCCGTCAAACCCGCAAACCAGCAGCTGTTATTTCCAGGCTGAACCCAGTGATGTGTGAATCGCGAAGGAGATATTGATGATTGAGCTTTTACCGGGTCTTCCAGACCCCATCGTCGGATTGCTTGCGTCGGGACAGGTGACCGCGCAGGACTATGAGTCTGTGGTGATTCCCGCCATCGAATCAAAGCTGCAAGCGCATGGAGCCATCCGCGTCCTGTACCAAGTGGGGCCGGCGTTTTCCGGGTTCACCGCAGGTGCAATGTGGGACGACGCGAAATTGGGTCTCACGCATCTCAAGGCGTGGGAAAAGATCGCCGTTGTCACGGATAGCGATTGGATGCGTGGCGCAATCGGCATCTTTCGATTTGCCATCCCTTGTCCGCTCAAAGTCTTTTCCAATGAGCAGTTTGCCGAGGCGGTCGAGTGGATAACGGCCTGAGCATGGGTCTGTTCTGAATCCAACCCTCATGGCGCAGGCTCGACTCGATCAACCCTGTTCGATGCCTTACGCACGCTTTTCGGGAATAAACAGCTAAGGCTCAATGATGAAAGAGTTTTCTTCACTGATTCTGCCGACAAAGTAATTCAAAAGCAGCTTGTGCTCCCGGGATAAGTTCTCGAAAGACAAGCCGATCTTGCGCTCCTCATTGTCCGTGTGATTACTGTGGCGAAGCTTAGTCACCGTATTGAGATTGGAGTTTACGTCATCAAATTTGATTGGAAATGCCAGGTCGAAAAGACTGCCAATAACCCCCAGGGAACGTGGCGATAAAATCAGGGCGCCAGCAACGCTTAAATCGACGATCGAGACCTCAAGCGGACTGTTCTGACCACAGGGCGAAATGGTTGCTGGCACAGCGGTTATCAGGCGCATCGATTTGCGCACCTGTTTTGCTTTTGCCGTAGTCGGGTAAGCGAAGAGCACATGGGCAAAGGGTGCCTTAAAAACATTCAAGGCCAGCGCAGTGAAGGAGAAATCGGTCTGGCCCGTGAAGCCTTGAATCAAATACTCTTCGCCAATGATGATTTCCGTCTTGAGGCTATCCATGCCACTGGGCGTCAACATCACGCCTTTGCCTTCGATGGGGGTCTGTCAATCTAACTGTGTAACTGAGTCATTTCACTGCAATGCTGAGACCGGGACGCGGTCTTCGCCGAACAGAATCTGGAAGGTTTGCAG
>JAAFGW010000292.1 GCA_010365175.1 Sulfuriferula multivorans
TGGATGTGAACGTGCATCCGGCCAAAACTGAAATTCGGTTTCGCGACAGTCGTGGCGTCCACCAGTTTCTGTTCCATGCTGTGGAGCGTCTGCTGTCAACACCGGTTGAAGCGGGGATGACCGATGCAGCGTCAACCAGCGGATTGGGTGTGTCGTCGCTGCGTGCGTATGGGTCGCCGCACCAGACGCTTATGCCGCTGCAGGTCAATGAAGCCATGGCGTTCTACGCACCCTTAAGCGGCGAACCGTTAGCGCAAAGCGGGGCATTGGGTACTTCAAGCTCGCCGCTTGTTGATGAGGCTACCAGCGATGCCCCACCGCTGGGCTATGCCATGGCACAGCTGCATGGTGTTTATGTGCTGGCGCAGAACGCGCAGGGCCTGGTGTTGGTCGATATGCACGCCGCACACGAGCGCGTGGTCTACGAAAAACTCAAGACTGCACTCGATGCACGTGCGGTGCCGGCACAAGCGCTGCTGATTCCGGTGGCGCTTACGGTTGACGCGCGCGACCTGGCCGAAATTTCGCCCCATCTTGATCAATTGGGTGAAATCGGCTTTGCATTATCGATTACCTCCCCGACCTCGGTAGCGGTGCGCTCAGTGCCCTGGCTATTGAAGAATGCCGACCCGGTCGAGCTGACGCGTGCTGTCTTGCACGAGGTCGCAGAATTTGGGGTGGTGCGTTTGCTGGCCGAGCGCCGCAACGAACTACTCGCCACCCTGGCGTGCCATGGCGCAGTGCGCGCTAACCGGCACCTGACGATCCCTGAAATGAACGCATTGCTACGAGATATGGAAGCCACCGACCGGGCTGGGCAGTGTAACCATGGCCGTCCAACCTGGTTTCAGATCAGCATCAAGGAGCTCGACGCGATGTTCATGCGGGGACGCTGATTTTACGTAATGCGGTTTTATATATAAGCTTTGTCTAATTAAATTGGACCAAGCGAGAACAAGATGGACGAACGCACCGAACGCAAGAGCATCCCGATCCAGGCAATCAATGAAGCCAGCAATTGCTCCGGCGGAGAGCCTTATGCGCTGATGGTGCTGGGAGATTCAATGATGCCGGAATTCGCCCAGGGCGAAATCATCGTGGTCGAACCTTCTGGACTGGTCAAGGACGGCTCCTATGTTGTGGCTTTTGTGAATGATGAATATATCTTTCGCCAGATGGTCCAGCATGAAGATGGCTGGATGTTGAAGCCGCTTAATCCTTTGTATGAAAATATTCCGGTTGCGGATATCGATGTGGCAAAGGGTGTGGTCATCATGAAAAAGCGACCAGGCAAGCGTAGCGAACAGAAAAGCTATGTCTAAAAAGGATTAATAAAGCCATTTAACAAATTGATATTATTGAGTTACTTAATTTTAAGTTGTCATCAGTAATTATATATAATTCATCAATTATATAAATATATTAGTTGACTAATTTACTCGGGTATATACACTGTGGGTTCTGATTAACCTTTTCCAACAGGAGATAAACCATGAGTGGACTGATCGCAAATTTCCCTACCGACGGTATCGTGACCATCAACCGGCTGATTCTGAAACCCGAATACACGGTGGACGACCTGCAGGAGCGGGTGGCATTTCTGTGTGAAAACGTCAAAACCTACCACTCCGATACCGGCTTCGTTGGCGGCTTTGTCTCCATAAACTCCGGTGCGGTTTCCAACGAAGGCTCGACCATTGGCCAGCCGGTCGAAAGCGAAAACAAGGGCAAGGAAGCGCTGGTCGTGACGTTCTGGAACACCTTCGCGGAGCATGAACAGTCGCACCGTTCCGAAACCTTCCAGCCGCTGTTCCAGAAAGTGCTGGATCTGTGCGAAAACGGCAACGAGGAAATCGCCTACGAAATGCTGTGGTCCGGCATGGCCTACGGCCCGGAGGAAATCGCCGCCGCCCGCAAGGCCAAAGAGCAGTACGCGCCTGCCTGACAGGACTGTGGTGAAATAGAAAGCGGCGGGGAGACCCGCCGCTTTTTTTTCGCCTATTACGGGCTCAGGCTTAAGAAGCGTGTGGAGTTGATTGGTTAATTGAATGTTGTCGTTGCCATCCGACTGGACAATGCGGCCCAGTATCTGTTGTTGGGTTCCAGCCCGGATCAGGATGTTAGAAAGTTCGCATATAACGCAGGCCGATATGGTCGAGCCCTTCGTTTTCTCCCGCCACGATCCATTTGTGCGACATGTGATCGTAGAACAGGGAAACCGCCGCGTCAGAATTGACCCGATAACCGAGTTCGAGCCCGAAGCGGGGTAGAAAGCGGGTGCCGTAACCACAGTCACTATAGAGTTGGCAGCGAATCTGATCCTTGTGCAGCGGGCCGTCATGCACGGCAATGCCCAGGATGCCATCCAGGAACCAGCGCGGTGTCTCGCGAAAACGAAAATTCAGGCCGCCATAGGCAACGCTGGTATCTCCCTCGAAATTCGCCGTGAAGCCCAGATGCGGGCGAGGAGAACCTATGATGCTCAGCGGTGCGAATTGAACTTCCAGATTGAGATCAACCCCGTTTTCATGCCGATCACTAGTGGGTCCACGGTCGTGCGCAAAGGCGCCTACCGCCCAAATCCATTGGCCATTCCTTGTGAGTTCCTTCGCCTGAGCGGGCGCTTGAAGGCAACCGACCAGGGTTAATCCAAGGCTCAAGAGTCTGAATACACCAAGCCCTATAAACGCGCTCCTAATTGCCATGCTTTCTATTTTTCACATGCGATTATCGATGCACGCATTTTACGGTAAGGCTACCTGAATAATTGTTCCAGTTTCGGGTAATTGAACGGGCTTAGGAGGCGATTTCCATGGTTCGGGCATATTTCCCTGCACGCGCCAGGCCATTCAGATGGCAACGATTCAACAGCGCATTTTGCGCAGCGACGACATTGTCTTCCTGACCCTGCCAGGCGGCCAGCACGGGCGCCTGGAGTGCTCGCCCATATGAGAAGCTGACCTGCCACGGCTGCGGCTCCATTGCGTTCATCGCGTTCAGATGATCAGTCGCATCCTCGGCGCTCTGCCCGCCGGAGAGGAACACGATTCCGGGAACCGCCGCTGGCACGTAGCGCCTGAGGCAGCGCAGCGTGGCAGCCGCAACTTCCA
>JAAFGW010000293.1 GCA_010365175.1 Sulfuriferula multivorans
AGAACGCAGCCGCAGCCAGATGGCGATCACCGAAGGCCTTGGCCCAAAGATGTTCATGGGCATGCCTGGCGTGCTGGCGTTCCCGATCAATCCGCCCTCGCTCGGCCAGAGCTTTCGCAATCCACCGCTGCAGTTTGTAGTGCAAGCGCCCAGCTACACCGAACTGGATACGGCCGTCGAAGCCTTGATGGAAAAGGTTCGAGCCTATCCAGGCCTGACCAACGCCGACAGCGATCTCAAGCTCAACAAGCCGCAACTCAGAGTCGATATCAACCGCGACAAGGCCGCGCAAATGGGCGTGGGCATCGACACCATTGGCCGCACACTGGAAACCCTGCTGGGCGGACGTGATGTCACGCGGTTCAAACAAGCGGGCGAGCAATACGACGTCATTCTCCAGCTTGACCCCGCAGCACGTGCGACCCCGCAGGATTTAAGCGCCCTCTATGTGCGCGGCCGGGAAGGCAGTCTGACCCCGTTGTCGAATCTGGTGACGGTGTCAGAAACCGTTGCGCCGAAAGAACTCAACCACTACGACCGCCAGCGTGCGGCAATCATCTCGGCCAACATCGCACCCGGTTATACCTTAAGTGACGCACTCACTTTCATGGATCAGGCCGCCAAGGAAACCCTGCCGAAAAACACCCGCACCACGCTGGCGGGATTGTCCCGAGAGTTCGGCGAATCCGGGCAAACGCTGGCCATTACCTTCATATTGGCGCTAATCGTAATTTATCTGGTGCTGGCGGCGCAGTTCGAAAGCTTCATCTCGCCCTTCATCATCATGCTAACCGTGCCGCTGGCTGCCACCGGCGCACTGCTGGCACTGAAACTCACCGGCGCCACACTCAATGTCTATAGCCAGATCGGGCTGGTGATGTTGGTTGGCCTGATCACCAAGCACGGCATCCTGATTGTGGAATTCGCCAACCAGTTGCGCGAACGCGGCAAATCCAAGGTCGAAGCGGTGATCGAGGCCGCCAGCCTTCGTTTACGGCCCATCCTGATGACTACCGCCGCAATGGTGCTAGGCGCGGTTCCATTGGCGTTCGCCAGCGGCGCGGGTGCCGAATCACGTTCACCCATCGGCTGGGTCATTGTCGGCGGCCTGCTGCTCGGCACGCTGCTCACGCTGTTTGTCATCCCGGTTGCCTACACCTTGTTGACACGCGATCGCAAACCCTCCACCAACCCGCATCAGGCACTCGCCCCCACACCCGGAAAGTGATGAACTCCACCGCCAGTCTGACGAAGCTTCGTCAGACTGGCGGTGGCAGCCATTCATAAGGCCGTCAAAACACCCTGTTTTAATGCGGTTCTCCACGCCATGCCGCGTGAAAACAGGCTGGCATGAACTCTGCTCTTATCTCTACACAGATAACGAAGGGGCACCCACATGATCGAACTCGAACCCGGAAAGAGCCTGGACATCAACCTGAAAGAAGACAGTCAGGGTCGCGATCGCGTGATCGTGGCGCTACAGGCCGCAGGGTGTGAACTCAACCTGACTCCGCATCAAGCACGGGTGCTGGCGACCGAACTCATCATGGCGGTCAACCGCGCCGAAGTACGCAGCAACCTCAAGCACAGCCACAACCTGGCACGCAGCCCGCAGTCAGCCGTACAAAATCGTGAGATGTTCAAGCAAGGCTTTGCGAAAACTATTTAAGGCCAGTCGGCTTCGACTGGACCTGGGTAGAGGGCAGCCTTGCTGATCTACCTGATAATCAGCCGCAGATTGTCGGCGGCCCGCCATCCATGATAGGGTGGCACTAAGGCGCGATGGATTAGTCCCCGCGCCTTTTTTATTTCTATTTTTCAGGAATCAGCATGGCCGTCATCGAACTCACCAAGGACAACTTTGAATCCACCATCCAGAATAGCGACGTCGTCATCGTCGATTTCTGGGCGCCATGGTGTGGACCGTGTCGCGGATTTGCCCCCATTTACGAAGCAGCAGCTGAAAAGCACGCCAACATCGTCTTCACCAAGGTCAACACCGAAGTCGAACAGGAATTGGCCGGCTCTTTCCAGATCCGCTCCATTCCGACGCTGATGGTATTCCGCGAACAAGTCATTCTGTATTCGGAATCCGGCTCACTGCCAGCCAGCGCACTGGATGCGTTGATCGAACAAGTAATGGGACTGGATATGGCGCAAGTCCACAAAGATATCGCCGACAAACAGACGCAAACCGCAGAACCGGATCAAGCCTGAGCGAGGTAGTTGCCGCATACGACTCTACACGGGCTTCTACCCTAAAGGGCACAAGAGCCCGTAGTGGATCGGAGTCCTTTAGGGCATACGACTCCACACGGGTTTCAACCCGTGTGGATCGGTTATGCCTTCTGGGTGCTTGCCGGTAGATTCAGCAGTAGCTGCCGCAACAGCGGAAGCGTAATGGGGCGGCGAGTTTCAAGGCTGAAACGGTCGAGTGCCTCCAGCACCCGCAGCAAACTCTGCATGTCACGCGCAGTGTGATTCAATAAATAATCTGCCACCGGTGTTTCCAGCCGGAATCCCAAGGTTTCGGCATGCTGCGCCAGCGCGGCACGTTTTTCAGCATCGTCCAGAGCCTGAAGCTGGAACACCAGCCCCCATCCGAGTCGCGTCTGCAATTCCGGCATCAAGGGCAAATCGGCCGGAGCCACACTGCCCGCGGCCAACCAGAGCCCACCGGCTTCACGCACCCGGTTGAATGCCGCGAATGCGGCGTGCTGTTGGGCGCTATCCCAGGTGTCGACCTGATCGGCAATCACCGCTTGTGCCGCATCCGACCCTGTCACGTCAACACTGAATCCACGACCCTCGCACGCATGCGCCCAGGCGGATAACAAATAGCTTTTCCCGCTACCCGGTGTGCCCCACACATAGACCATACGCTCGGACGCCGTGCCATCCAACATGGCTTGGAGCTGCGCGATCAGTTCGACATTGTGTCCCGCTACAAAGCGGGTCAGTTCGGGCTGGGCAGGCGGGCGAATATCGAGAAGCAACTGTTGCATGGGGCGGAAGGATAAGGCAAAAATCGTCGTCATGCGCCAGAAAACCCGAGTACAAGCAAGTGATAACGCCTGCGGCACCCGGCTATACTCGTGTT
>JAAFGW010000294.1 GCA_010365175.1 Sulfuriferula multivorans
CAGTGTTTCAGGTTTGTGGTTCATGTGTCTGCTCCTTGGGCGGAAACCGCCAGTTTGTCAAAAAGCAGTTACACAGTTCAATTTACAGACTCCACCACCCTCAAAGGCAATTGACTCTGGCTCAAAGGTCGCCTTCATGGAACTAAACTCGCGCCCTGCGATTTTTTCGATTTCGCCGTTCATAAATTGATTAATTTTCCAACCTCGACCAGTCGTTGTTTTTAATGTCTCTCCAGGTTTGACTGGCTCATCAATATCAACTGGTAACCAGCCGATTTCATCACCAGTCGCATCTTTAAATGTGACACGCCCTTTTAACTGCCGGATGGTTTTGTTTGATGTGTTTTCTACTGCATATTTAAGGGACAGCATATCGCTGTAGCGTCCAGCATCGTAATCTTTAGGCAGAACGGTCTTATTAATAATTGCAACCACTACACTGCCGGAAATCTTGTCAGCAACTGCTTTGCGCTCAGCTAGAACTTTGTTCTTCAGTGCTTCTACCTCAGCCTCTCTCTTTTTTTCTTCTGCCTCGGCGGCCTTCATTTTTCCCTTCCACACTCTCGCATCGACGAGAACTTCGCCGACAGTTCTTCCAATTGAGGGTTTTACATCTGCACCAAATGCTTTACCCATTTCAGTGATCGCAAGATAACTTACCAACAGAGCTCTCTCCTCCTCGGGTAGTTTTTTGAATTGGTCACCCTGTTCTGCGATTTGCTTGAGAGGCTCAGGTCCAAAAACAATATCTTTTGGATTGCCGCATCCAGCAACGAATGCAAAAATCAAAACCATCATTAAGACGCGCATTGTTTCTCCCTTATTGTTAAGTCTTGAATTTCACGAGCGAACACCCCACTGAATGCGGCGCTTCAGTTGCGCGCCTGCGACAAGGCAGACACATTATCACCCAGCTTGATCTCTTATCTGTCCGCTAAGGCCGAGTTTGAGACGATGGGCTGTCGAGGTTCAATCGGCTGGTTGTCGGCCTAAGCCGACGCTGGCGTACTGCGCCGCCTAGGTCAGGTATGCACCGCACAGCGGCCATTGGCAAAAAATGCCGATGAATGGCCGCTTTAAACTTCGGCGAATACGTACTCACGGCCCACAGCGGAAGCTCAGATGGTTTGAGGCGGATGTCTCATTTTTAGTGCTCTTAAGTAAGTCGACTTAACTGATTGATTTTAATGGTATGTTTTTTTACTTACTTTGGCGCGATTTGCGGCATAGGGCCGATTACTACGCTCACCTTTCGCAAAATTATGCTGCTCTGCGGTATCTGCAGAAGCTGGGGCGATTCACTCACTCGAGTTCTTCATGGAAAACAAAGCAAAGACAAAGCGACGAATGAACGACACGAAGATTCGAAAACGACTTAGAGGCGCGGATATGCAGGGACCACAAGCCGTGGTTCAGGCAATTAGTGCGTTCCTGTAGGTGCCGACGCCGATTTGACCCAAGCTGCCGGAAATCACTGCCCCACCCTGCCAACGTGCCAGCCGTTTCTGGCACAGGGTTACAAAGGTTTTAGATGGGTCAATCAAAATCGGTGCAGTGGTCAATTTGACGTCGGCGGCAACAATGCAGGTGACAGCATGCTCGATGAGCTTGGCATGGCTGGCCATCAGGTCTTCACGCATAGCCTCAAACTCTTCCTGGATTGCGGTGACGACAGCGGTTGCCGCCTCGACTGATATGCCAGTCTGCATGCGGTTTTTGATACGGTTTTGAAGTTCCCAGCGGGCATGGCACTGCACATCTTCCACTTCGCTCCGGAAGAAGTTGCCTCGAATCTGATCCGGCCTTGTGCGTTTAATCACGCCCAGTTCATAGCTCACACCGTCATTTCCGTGCAGGTGGCATAACAGCGTCCCCTTTATATTAAGGCAGTTGTTTTCGGGGTTGGAATATGGGGCTTGAATCGCCTGCTATCGTAACTGCTTGCTTAGGCAATATTGTTGGGCAGCCTGAGTGCGATGCCATCGTCAATTCAGCCAATACAAGTTTACGTTCAGGTTCGGGGGTGTGTGGAGCAATCCACAAGGCGGCAGGTCCAGAATTAGCACGCTATGCTGTGCAATTTGCACCTCTTGGTTTGGCTCAGGCAGTTGCTACCCCAGGATTCAACTTGCCCAACCGGATCGTTATTCATTGTCGTGGTCCTAACTTTCACTTCGATTCCAATCCAGCCAGCAACCTTGGGCTGTGTCTTAAAAATGTCTTGGAGTTGTCAGAGCAGGAAGACGTTAGGCGTATTGGCCACGGTCGCGCTCGCAATCCAGCCCCAGGTATTTGCGCGAAGCGGGGTTGCACCATTCGAGTTGATCGCTGCTATTGAGAATGACCATGCCGTCAGGAACGGCCTGCGCGGCGTGTTCAAACTGTTCCAGCGCATTGGTGAGTTCACTGCGGCTGGCGCGCTGGCGGCGTTGCAGTTTGTCGGGGCGGTAGAAAATGTCGCCCCATGTCCCCATGGCATCGGGCGGATCGACTTCATCCGGGTTCTCCAACCAGCGCGACAGACGATACTCCTGCCACAATCGGCGCAACATCACAAAAGCTTGGATCCCCGCCAGAAACCCCAGCACGGCCATCCCGCCCGATCCGGCCCACAAAATCAGCGCCACCAGCATGACGCTGGCCAGCACACCAAGCGGACACCACCAGAAACCCATGCTTAATCACCCAACGAATCCAAGGTTGGGTAATTATCCCACTTCGACCGAAAAACGATAGCCCGACCCGCGCACCGTCTGAATCAGCTCGGCATGGCCGGAAGGCTCCAGCGCCAGGCGCAGGCGGCGGATGTGGACATCGACGGTGCGTTCCTCCACAAAAACGTCATCGCCCCACACCTGATCGAGCAGTTGGGTGCGCGCATAGACCCGCTCGGGGTGGGTCATAAAAAAGTGTAGCAAGCGGAACTCAGTCGGGCCCAGTTCCAGCGTTTGACCATGACCCTGCACGCGATGGCGGGCAGGGTCGAGCCGCAAACCCTTGATTTCCACCGGCTCA
>JAAFGW010000295.1 GCA_010365175.1 Sulfuriferula multivorans
AAAGCGGCATTGAATCGGTTCACAATCATGTTCGATGAACGTATGCCGCAGCATTAAACGATTTCCCGTTTACACAAAATCGCGGACACCCCCCGTGGATACCCCGCACATTAGGGAAACGTGTATGGTTTGGTCTGGGGATACACTAAATCGACGTGATTACACATTAAAAACACTTTCGACATGACCACACTTCATCCTGTAATTCTTTCCGGCGGCTCAGGCACGCGTTTATGGCCCTTGTCCCGCGCAGCCCTGCCCAAGCAGTTGCTGCCGCTTGCAAGCAAACATAGTCTGTTGCAGGACACGGTTAGCCGGCTGGCTGATATGCCGGAAATAGCCAATCCGTTGATGGTGTGTAATGTCGAGCACCGCTTCATGATTGCAGAACAGATGCGCCAGATCGGGGCGACGCCACGCGCCATCGTACTGGAGCCGATTGGACGCAACACTGCACCCGCGATCGCTGTCGCAGCTTTGATGCTGTCGCGTGACGACCCTGAGGCCTTGATGCTGGTGCTTCCAGCCGACCATTTGATCGGGGATGTCGATGCGTTCCATGCGGCGATACGGATTGCTGCGGAAGCTGCGAAAAATGGCCATCTGACTACCTTTGGCATCGTGGCGGCCATTCCGGAGACGGGTTATGGCTATATACAACAGGGCGCACCCCTTGCTGACCCGAAGGGCGCGTTTCAGGTAGCGGCATTTGTAGAAAAACCCGATTCCACTACGGCACAGCAGTATGTGGATTCCGGCGACTATTTTTGGAACAGTGGCATGTTCCTGTTCCGTGCAGCGGATTTCTTGAATGAACTTCAGACCCTGCGTCCCGATATCCTTGAGGCCAGTCGGGCCGCACTGGATGCGGCAACGCTTGATCTGGACTTTGTGCGGCTGGATCCAGCTGCCTTTGAGGCCTGCCCGTCAGAGTCGGTCGATTATGCCGTGATGGAATACACTCGTTGCGCGGCGATGGTGCCAGCCGATATGGCATGGAATGATATCGGCGCATGGTCGGCGCTGTGGAACGTTGCGGAGAAGGACGATCTGGGCAATGCAAGCCGGGGCGATGTCATGCTGGAAGATGCCCGGAACAACTTTGTACGCGCCGAAACCCGTATGGTCGCCTTGCTTGGGGTATCGGACCTGGTGGTGGTGGAAACGGCTGACGTCGTGCTTGTCGCTAAAAAAGACCAGGTTCAGGATGTCAAAAAGTTGGTCGAGCGCCTGAAAGCCGAGAAACGCTGCGAACACCTGGTCCATAAGCAGGTTTACCGGCCATGGGGCTGGTATGAGGGGATCGACGAAGGCGAGCGTTTCCAGGTCAAACGCATCATGGTCAAGCCAGGCGAAAAGCTGAGCCTGCAAATGCATCACCATCGTGCCGAGCACTGGGTGGTGGTGTCTGGTACCGCCAGCGTCACCTGCGGTGATCTGGTTACGCTGCTCACCGAAAACCAGTCGACCTACATTCCGCTGGGGACTACGCATCGGCTGGAGAATCCAGGTAAGGTCGATTTGCACATCATCGAGGTGCAGTCGGGGACTTATCTGGGTGAAGACGATATCGTGCGTCTCGAAGATATCTACAAGCGCAACTAAGACCACTCTACTTCTCACTGCATTTGGCGGGTGCAATGCCCGCCATGAAGGTGAATGAGCCTGTATTCGCAAGCCCTTGTTATCTATCGATTACCCGCTTCATTCCCTGGGTTCGTTGCTGCCCGAAATGCATCCGGCAGATGGGGTGTGTAGGACAAACACCTACACAGAATCTCTCGCGTCACCGTCCCCGAATACAGCCAACGTCCACGTTAACTTTCCCCTGTTCCGTCCGAAAACGAATTCAGCACGCAGAGTTAAGTGTGTGACTGAAAATAAATCATTACGGAAGGGCGAAAAATGAAACTGGACGAAATGCTGGACGAAATGCGTGATGTCAATCTCAACTACCTGATGCTGGCACAAAACATGATCCGACATGACAAGGCGACCGCTGTTTTTCGTCTAGGCATCAGCCAGGACGTGGCCGGTTTGATCGAATCACTGACCCCCGCACAGATCCTCAAGCTCGCTGCCTCCGGGATGATGGTTTCGCGCTTCCGTTTTGATGATGGCATGGTGCTGAACATGCTCACCAGCTACACCAAAGACCGTGCCATTGCACAATCTCACGCCGCCATTCTGATGGCTGGGCAGGCTGTTGAAGCATTTGCCTGAATAGTTGATCAGGCCGGCTGGATTACGTGGCGTAACAAACAGGGGAGAGTTCCAATGAGCAAGAAAAGTTTGCTGACCGAAATGCGTGACACACAACTGGCGATCGAGCTGATCGAGCTGGGAGCGCGTCCGCAAGTGCTGGAAACTGAGACCTCGCTGTCGCGCGAACGTTTGCTCAAGCTGTACAAGGAAGTCAAAGGCGTCTCGCCGCCTAAAGGAATGCTGCCATTTTCAACAGACTGGTTTCTGACCTGGTTACCCAACGTCCACTCTTCACTGTTCATTAACATTCGTCGCTACATCACTAAAAACAGCGATTGCGAGGGGATAGAAGCGGTACTGAAAACCTACCGCCTGTATCAGGAATACCTGCATACCAACCAGGTTGATGAAGTGCTGAGCTTCACGCGTGCTTGGACCCTGAATCGATTCTTTGAAAACCGTATGCTCGAAACGGCCGCCTGCACTGGTTGCGGTGGACATTTCGTGGTTCATCCCGATGATCTACATACCCACTATGTTTGCGGCTTGTGCAACAAACCTGCCCGCGCCGGGAAAACACGCAAAGCCAAAGCTGAGGCACTCACTGAGCTGACTGCTGCTGCTTGAAACAATCTCGCGTTTAACGAAATATGAAGCGCCTGCCAATCAGCCTACAGTCGCTCATTATTCAGGGAGTCGCACTTTTCCTCGCCGGTATCATGAGCTATTTGACCCCTATTTATTTCTCATTCCAGCCCGCTTGGTGGCAGTTGGCACTCGTACA
>JAAFGW010000296.1 GCA_010365175.1 Sulfuriferula multivorans
TGGTGTCGGGTGCGTGCGGAACGAACTCGTAGGTGGTGGTGTTATCCGCTTCGACCAGCTTGTCCTTGGGCAGAATTTCCTGGGTTGACCGGGTGATGCGAATTTTTTGTGGGGCGCCTTCTACCAGGGTGCGTGCATCGCCCAGGTAGACCACTTCGTAGCCCAGCACTTCGCCGCTTTCCGGGTCTTTGAGGGCTTTGCCTGGGCGCAGCAGGTTCCAGCGGGTGACGCCGGGTTTGCCGCCGGTGGCAAAAGCGTCGTCACCCGAGGCAAGAACGACTCGATCGGTGTTGCTCCCCAAAATGAATGGGGCATCGTCAAACGCGCCTTGAGGGACAACACGCGGCTGCGACAGGAAAGGATGGATCACGCTGATCGGGATGGCGGGAATGGCATCGTTGCTGATGTTGGTTGCGCGTACGCCCGGAGACAGCTTGACGGTCTGCATGCCGCCCGCATTACCTTTGACTATCGATAATCGCGGTTCTTTGCCACTACGGTCGAGCACCACCATGTCGCCGGGATAAATCCAGTGCGGGTTTTTAATCTCCGAACGGTTCATGTTCCAGATCTGCGGCCAGCGCCACGGATCTTTCAGGAAGCGGCCAGAAATATCCCACAATGTGTCGCCTTTGACCACGACATACTTTTCAGGCGCGTTGTCCTGCAATTTAAGGGTATCGGCCAGCACCGGGGTGGTAACCAACAACAGGGCAAGAGAAACAACGAGTTGACGCACGGGGGAACCCTCCATTTAGACCTTGTCTAATATTTTTGCATTGAAAACATACTGTGCGCTTACGTTACGGCTATCTACCGCCTTAAATTTAGGGTTCGGCACTTTTTGATGTAGGTTTTGCATCAAAGTGTGCACCCAGCCCGTTCATTCGTAAAGCATTTGTTGGAGCGTACAGGTAATGTTTGTATCGATTGTATTTGGAGGCAGGCGGGGATTTCCCGGTTTGACTGGTTGGAAACTAGCCAAGAAATACATTTTTTAATTATGATTGATACAGATCATCCCGCCCCAAGCTGGTAGATCAGACATTACGCGCTCACGAACTTTTTTAACTTTATACGCGCCGAATCCATCATGGCCAGACTCGATATTCTTCATTATCCCGATGCGCGCCTGCACACCGTAGCCAAGCCGGTGGCGGCTGTGGACAGGCGCATCAGCCAACTCGTCGACGACATGGCTGAGACGATGTATGACGCACCAGGCATCGGGCTTGCCGCCACTCAGGTCAACGTCCACGAACGTGTCATTGTGATCGATATTTCCGAATCACATGATGCATTGCGTGTGTTCATCAACCCGGAAATCATCGCCCAGTCGGGGTGTGCCGAGGGCGAAGAAGGCTGCCTGTCGGTGCCCGGGGTGTTTGATATGGTCGAGCGCGCCGAGCGCGTCACCGTGCGCGCACTTGATCGCGACGGAAACTCCTTCGAACTGGAAGCCGACGGCCTGTTGGCGGTGTGTATCCAGCACGAAATGGATCATTTGTTAGGCAAGGTGTTTGTCGACTATTTGTCCAACCTCAAGCGTAACCGCATCAAGGCCAAGCTCCTGAAACAAGCCCGCGAACACCAGCCCGACGCGCCGCCTGTGCGCGCGTCGCTCTGAGTCCGGATTTCAGTGCGCATTATTTTTGCGGGCACGCCGCCGTTTGCGGCGGCAGCACTCAATGCCTTGGCCGATGCGGGACACGACATCGCACTGGTGCTGACCCAACCTGATCGCCCGGCCGGACGTGGCATGAAACTCATGCCTGGCGCAGTCAAACAGTCCGCGGTGGCGCGTGGATTCCCAGTTAGCCAGCCACTCAGCCTGAAAACGCCCGAGGTGCAGGCTGAATTGCGTGCCGTTGATGCCGACATTATGGTGGTTGCGGCATATGGCCTGATCTTGCCGCAAGCCGTACTCGACCTGCCCCGTTTGGGTTGCCTCAATATCCACGCCTCGTTGTTGCCGCGCTGGCGCGGCGCGGCACCGATCCAGCGCGCAATTCTGGCGGGCGACGCTGAAACCGGTATCACTATCATGCAGATGGATGCGGGTCTTGATACGGGCGCCATGCTGTCGAAAACCCTCATTCCTATCAACGCCAGCGACACCGCAGCCAGCTTGCACGATGTGTTGGCCCGGGCTGGGGCGACGGCTATCGTTACTGCGCTGGCGGATTATCCGGCCTTGATTCCTGCGACGCAGGACGCCACCAAGGCAACGTATGCTGCCAAGCTGACAAAAGACGAAGCGCAACTGAATTGGAGCGATCCTGCTGAGAGTCTCGCCCGTGCGGTGCGTGCCTATAACCCGGTGCCGGGTGCGTGGACGCTGCTGGACGGGGCGCCGCTGAAAATCTGGTCGGTGCAGGCTGGTCCGGGTAGCGGCGTAGCGGGTGACGTGTTGCGCGCCGATCCGGCGCAGCTGACCATCGCATGCGGGTGCGGCGCGCTGGTCCTGCAGGAAGTCCAGCCCGCGGGCAGCAAGCGGATGTCGGCTGCAGCCTTTCTTGCTGGCCGGCCCTTGGTGCCAGGCACACGTTTCGGAAGCTAAGGCCCCTGAAGGCTGCGCAAATAACAGGCGCCGGGTATAAGTTGACGTGGGTGCCCTGTTATCATGCCCGGCTTAATTACCATGATCCTAGAAACGGCAG
Organism: Sulfuriferula multivorans; assembly: GCA_010365175.1. Taxonomy (GTDB): domain Bacteria; phylum Pseudomonadota; class Gammaproteobacteria; order Burkholderiales; family Thiobacillaceae; genus Thiobacillus. The sequence goes on from JAAFGW010000296.1 coordinate 2,661, forward strand.
TTGACCGCTCTTCACCTTTCGGAATGCCGCATGAATACTGACTTTTCTGCCTTCGATGATCTTCACCTTTTGGGTGAGAACGCTACGCACCCGCTGGCACGTCTGGTCGTGCGCCTGCCTTTGTCGCTCCTCGTTGCCCCACAAGGGGACTCCGATCCACTACGGGCTGAAGCCCGTGTGGAATCGTATGCAGGCCCCGGCCTGCCGCCTCGTCGCTTCGCGGCAGTCACCCGCCCAGACGCACCATCAGGCGCGTCCAACTGC
>JAAFGW010000297.1 GCA_010365175.1 Sulfuriferula multivorans
GCTCTTTCTTGATGCCTTCGAGTACATTATTCTTCTTGCCTGATGTCATGGTTTTGCCTTCGTTAAGTACTCAACGAAAAGCTTACAGGATCAATGCTGCCTGTAAGGCCGGAACTTTAACGGATACAATGCCTTATTGTTCGACGTTAACGCACTTCACCCCGCCCACACCATGAAAAGCAGCGCTATTCGCCAGAGTTTTCTCGATTATTTTGCCTCCAAAGGCCACACCATCGTCGCCAGCAGCCCACTGGTTCCGGGCAACGATCCGACGCTGCTGTTCACCAACGCCGGCATGGTGCAGTTCAAGGACGTGTTCACCGGGCAGGACACACGGCTCTATACCCGCGCAGTGTCGTCGCAGCGTTGCGTACGCGCCGGCGGCAAGCACAATGATCTGGAGAACGTGGGCTACACCGCGCGCCACCACACCTTCTTCGAAATGCTGGGCAATTTCAGCTTCGGTGATTATTTCAAGCAGGACGCGATCAAGTACGCGTGGGAATACTTGACGGTGGTGTTGAAGCTGCCGACCGACAAGCTGTGGGTCACGGTCTACGCCGAGGATGACGAAGCCTATGACATCTGGCACCACGACATCGGCGTGCCGAAGGACCGCATCGTCCGCATCGGCGACAACAAGGGCGCGCGCTACGCATCGGACAATTTCTGGGCGATGGGCGATACCGGCCCGTGCGGCCCGTGTACCGAAATCTTCTACGACCACGGCGCGGAAATCGCCGGCGGCCCGCCCGGTTCGCCCGACGAAGACGGCGACCGCTACATCGAAATCTGGAACAACGTATTCATGCAGTTCAACCGAGATGAATCTGGGAAGATGCATCCGCTGCCCAAGCCCAGCGTCGACACCGGCATGGGGCTTGAGCGCATTTCGGCGGTCATGCAGCATGTGCATTCCAATTACGAGATCGATCTGTTTCAGGCGCTGATTCAAGCGGCCGCACGCGAAACCCGAACAACAGATCTCGGTATCAATTCACTCAAGGTCATTGCCGACCATATCCGCGCCTGCTCCTTCCTGATCGTTGACGGTGTCATCCCAGGCAACGAAGGGCGCGGCTATGTATTGCGTCGCATCATCCGCCGCGCGATTCGCCACGGCTACAAGCTGGGCGTGCGTTCGGCTTTTTTCAATCGCATGGTGCCCGACTTGGTGGCCGTGATGGGCGAAGCCTATTCAGAACTGGTCAAGGCACAGGATCGGGTGACCGATATTCTGCGGCAGGAAGAAGAACGCTTTTTCGAGACCATTGAACATGGCATGGGCATCCTCGAAGCCACGTTGAAAACCCTGCCTGCCGGTGGCACCTTCGACGGCGAACTGGCATTCAAGTTGCACGATACCTACGGCTTCCCGCTCGATCTCACCGCCGACATCTGTCGCGAAGCCGGCATGTCTGTCGACACGGCGGCGTTCGACACCGCCATGCAGCGGCAAAAGACTCAGGCGCGCGCAGCCGGCAAGTTCAAACTCGGTGCTGGCCTGGAATACACCGGCGAAGCCACGACCTTCCACGGCTACGACACGCTGGCGCACGACGGCACCATCCTTGCACTTTACAAGGACGGCACGGCAGTCAACCAGCTTAACGAGGGCGAACTCGGCGTGGTGGTACTTGACCACACGCCGTTCTACGCCGAATCCGGTGGCCAGGCCGGTGATTGCGGGGTGATGCAGGCAGCAGGCGGCACGTTCGCGGTGGAAGACACCCTGAAAATCCAGGCGCAGGTATTCGGCCACCACGGTGTGGTCAAGACCGGCACGCTCAAACTCGGTGAACCGGTTTCGGCCAAGGTCGATGAACTGGCGCGCGCGCGCACCATGCGCAACCACTCGGTGACCCACCTGATGCACAAAGCCTTGCGCGATGTCCTCGGCGAACACGTGCAGCAGAAAGGCTCACTCGTTGATGCCGAGAAAACCCGCTTCGACTTCGTGCAATCCAGCCCGATCAGCGACGCGCAAATCCGCGAGGTGGAAGCGCGCGTCAACGCCGAAATCCTCGCCAACACCGCCACGCAGGCGCGTGTGATGGCGATCGATGAGGCGCAGAAAACCGGCGCGACAATGCTGTTCGGCGAAAAATACGGCGACGAAGTCCGCGTACTCGACATCGGCAGTTCGCGCGAACTGTGCGGCGGCACCCATGTGCAGCGCACTGGCGACATAGGCTTCTTCACCATCATCGCAGAAGGCGGCGTGGCCGCCGGCGTGCGCCGGGTCGAGGCGGTGACCGGAGACAATGCCCTTGCCTACGTGCAGGGCATGGAATCGACACTGGGTGGCGTAGCCGGCACGCTCAAGGTGGTGCGCAGCGAAATCCCGAACCGCCTCAACGCGCTGCTCGACCAGGTGCGCCGTCTCGAACGCGACCTCGCCGGCATCAAGGGCAAGCTGGCCTCGACCCAAGGCGACGAGCTCGTCAACCAGGCCGTCGACATCCAGGGAATCAAGGTGCTGGCGGCGCAGCTCGATGGAGTCGATGCCAAGGGCTTGCGCGAAACCGCCGACAAACTGCGCGACAAACTGAAATCGTGTGCGCTGGTCCTCGGTACGGTTATTGAAGGGAAAGTCAGCCTGATTGCTGCCGTCACCCCTGACGTCATTGGCAAGATCAAAGCTGGTGAGCTGGTCAATTTTGTCGCTACTCAGGTGGGGGGGAAAGGCGGCGGGAAACCCGATTTGGCGATGGCGGGCGGGACCGATCCCACACAATTATCCGCTGCCCTGGAATCCGTACCTGACTGGGTAAAGCATAAGCTAGTGTTTAATTGCATTAATTGACGTAATTAACTATCATCCGGTTTGATGTACTAAAAACTGGAGTGATGATGGCTCGTGTAGCGGCGAAGGT
>JAAFGW010000298.1 GCA_010365175.1 Sulfuriferula multivorans
TCGTCACCCACTACAACCAAACGGCGGCCCCATTCGTTTGGAGAAAACGTGAGGTCAAGGGTGCGCAACTCAGAAATACAATCGTTAATTTACGAAATTAAACACTAGCAGCCTGCCGGACTTGAAGAATCGTAGCGATTGTCGTCTGGGCGAGGGCAGCCCCAAGGGATACCGTCCCGACGGGACATAATTTTGACGTTTTTGCAGGTCAATAGTCGTTCTATTGACCAAAAAAATGGCGAAATATGAACCGCTCAGGCGGATTTGCAGCCGATTCCCTTCAAGTCCGACAGGCTGCTAGCTGCCGCCTATTTGGTGGAAATTTTCTGGATCGCCTGCTGGATTTCGGCAATCGCACGTTCGATTTCGTCGTCAGACACATCGGGGGCACCCGGCAACGGGCGCAGCGCATTGATTTGCGTCGTGACGCCACCGTCCGGCAGGGCCAGGGTGGAGATGGAGTCCTTGCTTGGCATGCGTGCCTCGCCCCAGGTCATGGCAATGAGGCTGAGATTATCGCCATGCTCGCCACCCCGGAATTCAGCGTGGTCCATTAAATGGCGAACCGCGTCTTCCAACGTGTAGGCATGCAGGAGTGCGGACAGCTCATGCGCATTGACCATGCCCCAGATGCCATCGGTACAGAGCAACATGGTGTCGGCGTCGTGCAGCGGAATCGGTGCATTGCATTCCACCTGAGGGGTCACATACCCTCCGAGGCAATTGGATACCTTGTTTCGCTCCGGGTGCGTGCCCGCTTCCTCTTCGGTGATGAGGCCGTTGCGCACCATCTGGGCAACAGCGGTGTGATCTTCGGTGCGTGCAATCAGGCTGCCATCGCTGAACAGATACAAGCGCGAATCGCCCACGTGTGACCAGTATGCCGCCCCGTCCTGAATAACCGCCGAGACCAGGGTCGTATGCGGGATTTCAAGTAAATCCTGGTCAACGGCGTAATCATTGATCGTGTAATGCGCGAGCGTCGTTGCATCATCCAGAAACTTCATCGGGTCGTCCAGGCGTGGCTTGGCCATTTTCTGGAACTGATCGGTCATCACCTGCACCGCAATCTGCGCTGCAATCTCGCCGTGCATATGGCCGCCCATGCCATCGGCTACCACCATCAACAGTGCATCGCGACTGTAGGAGTATGCAACACGATCCTGGTTATTTTTTCGGCCGCCCTGACGGGACGCCTGGAAGATGGTGAATTTCATTTCAGTACTTTAAAACAATTCCTTGCTCAATGAACGCTTGATACTGGACAAAATCGAGGTGCGCGGCGGCCGCATGGCCGTGCAGTCCATCAACACTTTCTGCAGGCTGAACACGCTTTGCGGGCGGTCCATGTAGTTAAGCTTAAGGCATTGATCGATGATTTCCAGCAATTGATCCGAATAGGCACCCCGCCAGTTGACCATTGCCGGCACCAGTTTGTCGTTCTGCAGGCGCGCATCCGCCGACTGCGGTGGATAGCCTGCCAGACAGGCATACAGGCTGGCACCCACACTATACACATCCGACCACGGCCCCAGACGCTCGCGGTTATGGTATTGCTCGGGCGAGGCAAACCCCGGCGTATACATGGGTTGCAGCTTGCTTTCTTCCAGTGTGAGCGTTTGCCGGGCTGCGCCGAAGTCAATCAGCACAGGCGAGCCATCCAGTCGGATATAGAGATTCGATGGTTTGATGTCGAGGTGAAGCAGCTTGTGGGTATGGACTTCGCGCAGACCGTTCAGCAAATGGGCAAACACCCGCCGGATAAAGCTTTCACTAATGGTGCCGCGATTGGCCTGAATATGTTGCTGCAGCGTTTTGCCGCGCTCGAAACGCATCACCATGTATACAGTGTCGTTGGCGCGGAAAAAGTTGGTTACCCGGATCACATTGGGGTGATCGATGCGTGCCAGCGCTCGCCCTTCTTCAAAAAAACATTTCAGGCCATGACGAAAAATATTGCTGTTTTCGGCCGAACTGGCCTGCACAATGACCGACCCCTCAGTTCGCAGTACCAGTTGGCCCGGCAGGTATTCCTTGATGGCAACCGACTGATTGGCGCTGTCACGCGCCAGATACACCATGCTGAAGCCACCACCGCCGATTTTCCGGACAATGGTGTATTCGTTTAGCCGGTATCCGTTGGGAAGCGCCTGATTGGGTTGAGTCGCCATAGTTGAACGTCTATTATCTTTGTCTAACGATCCGGTTCTGCTGGAAAAGGCATGGTCCGACTCCAGGGCCCTCCACACCCACACTGTAATCCTAACTGCTTATTTGCACCCCACCTATGACCACCAGCATGACCGGGTTCGCCGCCCACAGCCTCAACTTCGACCATGCCAGCGTCAACATCGACCTGCGTAGCGTCAATCAGCGGTATCTCGAGCTTCACTTCCGTCTGGCTGACGAATTCCGTGCTCTGGAACCGCAACTCCGCGAACTGATACAGCAACGTCTCGCCCGCGGCAAGGTCGAATGCCGCATTAACCTGATTGCGTTACCCGCTGCCACGCAGGATAACGGCTTGAACCCGGCCATTCTTGAGCAACTCGCGCATTGGCAGGCCGATGTGATGCAGCGTGTGCCCAACAGCACACCGCTTAGCGTCAATGAAATTCTGCGTTGGCCCGGTGCCGTTCCCACGGCAACCCTGACCCAGGACGCGCTCAACCAGACGGCCCTTGATGGCGTGCGGGCCGCACTGGATGAGCTGGTAGCAAGCCGCCAGCGCGAAGGGGGCAAACTCAAGCAACACATTCTCGACCGTTTGGGTGCCGCCGAAGCACAGGTGGCCGGCCTGCAGCCGCTACTGCCTGCGCTGGTTGCCGCTCAGCGCGAGAAGCTGGCGGAACGCC
>JAAFGW010000299.1 GCA_010365175.1 Sulfuriferula multivorans
GGGTGGTGTCGAGATAAACAATCTCGCTGCGCGGAATCATCAGCGAACTGATCGACCGGTCATCGAGCCGGAGCACGTTGCGCACCATGTCGCGCTCCTGTTGCTCGAACACGCCGGACTCCGAACCTTCCTGCAACAGGGCGTGGATTTCCTCTTCGATCACATCCGCCTGGCTGGATTGCTGCTTGCCCATCAGGTGCAGAATCCCGTTGGTCGAAACCGATAGCAGCCGCACAAATGGGCGTGCCAGTATTGCCAACAGATTCATCGGGCGCGCCACCCGCCGTGCAATGTCTTCGGGGTTGAACTGACCGATACGCTTGGGCACCAGCTCGCCGATCACGATGGAAAAATAGGTGATGACAATCACCACCAGCGCAGTGGCTGCGATGCCGCTGGTTTCTGCATCCACCCCGACCGATTGCATCCACCTGGACAGCGGCGCCGCCAGAACGGCTTGGCCCACAATGCCGTTGAGAATGCTGATCGAGGTGATGCCAATCTGTATCGTGGAGAGAAAGCGCGTCGGGTCATCGTGCAGTTTGATGGCCACCGCTGCCGCGCGGTCGCCGTCGTCGGCCAACAGGGCCAGCCGCGTGCGGCGCGCTGTGACCAGCGCGATTTCCGACATGGCAAACACCCCATTCAGAATGATGAGGGCGCTCAGAAGCAGGATTTCCATGGTGGGCACAGCCGCGACGCCTGCCGGGCTGTCGAGTTGAACAGACCCCAAGCATAAGCCAGCCAGACCTTCTTCGCTTAACGCACCAATCAGCAGCGGGTATTGGGCACTTCCTCACCTTAAACGAGCCTGCTAATGAGGATATTGTTTTTGTTTTAACTGAAAAAATAGACTGGGCCGACTTTCATGCCAGGAATGCGGCCGAACATCTTATACGCCACGTCATCTTCACTGTGGACTGCCTTGCACCCGGCTTACAACCAACGCCGCCTTCTGAACACGAGTAGCAAAACCGTTGCAATGGTGCCCATGACGCTCAGCAAAATGAAATAGCCGGAGCGCGATTTGAGTTCGGGCATGTTCTCGAAATTCATCCCGTAGATCCCAGCCAGAAAACTGAGCGGCACAAAGATCGCCGTCACGATCGTGAGAATCTTCATGATGTTGTTGAGACGATGGGACGCAAGTGAAATGTAGCCTTCGATCAGGTCCGATGCCACTTCGTAATAAAGCGTGGCAAGGCTGCCCGCCCGCTCCTGGTGCTCATACACATCCTTGATTTCGTGTATCCGCTCGGTCCGTATTTGCGGCGGAGGATTGTTCATCAAATCGAGAAAGACCTGCTGGTGATAAACCAGTACGCGGCGGAATTTTCGGAGCGTGGTCTTGTATCCCATCAGGTCCGAGAGGATGGCATCCTTGGGGTGGGTAACGATTTCCTGCTCGAGGTCTTCCAGTTTCGGTTCCAGTGCCAGCAGCCGGTTCAAATAACGGTCGACCGAGATGCGCGCAAGCCGCAGCGCCAGCATATCGGGGCCGCTGGCGAGCAGGGTGTCATCCTGCTGCGCCTCCTGCCAGAGCAGATCGATACTGGGTGATGGCCCCGAATGCCGGGTCACCAAAAAACGTGCGCCGACAAACAGAGCGATCTGAATTGTTTCGAATTCAAACTCGGGGGTGTCGGGACCCAGGCCTTTCAACAGCATGAACACATGGTCTTCAAAAGTTTCTATCTTGGGCTGGTGCCGACTGCGCTGCGCGTCGTGAATGGCCAGCGGGTGCAAACCAAAATGTTCCAGCAAAATCGTCAACTCGGCATGCGGGTCGTTATCGGAAAAGTTAGCCCACAAAAGGGTGTCTGGCTGTGCCTGCCAGGTGGCGAGCAGGGCTTCGTTGCCTGTTGTGATCTCCCGCGTGGCGGGTCGATAGAGCATCGTACGAATCATGAGGGTCCCGGACAGTCGTTGTGAAGCGAGCGGTGTGTTGCGATTCGGCGTTGAAGAATCTTACCTCACAGCTTGAAGTGGCTGGCCAATACGCTGGCCGGGGCTTTCAGGGCAAAACGTCCGCACATCTCAGTTCACTCTTGGCAGTTCGTCCCACCGCGTGGTGTAGGACGGCGTTACCCGTTCACGTTTCATCTGCCACGGCTTTTTCACGCCCTCGGCCGCCAGCTTGAGCGTGCCGCCGCCCCAGCGTGCATTGGCGCGGTCGATCACGTCCATCAGCGCCGGGCGCGCGGGCGCGGCAGCGGCAAACAACACGCCCTGCACCTGATTTTCGCTGTGCAGGTCCATCAGCATCACGCCGGCTTTCTGGTAGGCGAAGCCGGGCCGGAAAATGCGCTTCAGGCCCCACAAGGCCGCTTGCGTCAGCCGCATGGTGTCGCTGGTCGCCTGCGTCAGCGGCACGATGATGCCGCGCTGGTATTGCGGCTGGCGCTCGCTGAAGGGATTGGTGCGGATATGCACCTGCACCGCATTCGCCAGCGAGCGCTGCCGCCGCAGCTTTTCGGCGGCGCGGGCAATGTAAGTCGATACGGCCTGTTCCAGATCGATGCGCGCGGTGACGGTTTCGCCAAACGAGCGCGAAGACATAATCTGCTGCTTGTTGGGTGCGACGTCTTCCAGCGCCAGACACGACACCCCGCGCAGTTCGCGCACCGTGCGTTCCAGAACCACCGACGCCTCGCGCCGGATCAGCGTCGGGTCGGCATCGCGCAGTGCGCGCACCGTGGTGATGCCCATGCCGGCCAGCTTCTCGGTCAGGCGGCGGCCCACGCCCCACACCTCGTTAACCTCGATGCGGTTGAACAGCGCGGTCAGTTCGTCGGCACTGAGTTGGCCGAAGTCGCATACGCCATCGG
>JAAFGW010000300.1 GCA_010365175.1 Sulfuriferula multivorans
TAAAAGCCCCACTTGCGGCTGTTGCAGCAAGTGGGTGGATCACCTCAAGGCCAATGGCTTTCAGGTGAGAGCGCATGACACCACAAATGTGGCAGCGCACAAGATTCGACTGGGTGTTCCAGCCGGTTACGGATCCTGCCATACCGCGCAAGTGGGCGGTTATCTGGTGGAAGGCCACGTACCCGCCAAAGAAATCAAGCGTCTGCTCAAAGACAAGCCACCTGTACGCGGGTTGGTTGTGCCCGCCATGCCGATGGGGTCTCCGGGCATGGAAGCAGGCGACCGCAAAGATGCTTATGACGTTTTTATTGTGAACCGGGACGGGTCTACGCAGACCTACGCCCACTACTGAAAGGAATGAAAATGAAACCGATTTTGACGACGTTGGCACTTGGCTTGGCCCTGTCTGCTGGAATGCCTGCCTGGGCGGCTGGCGAGCATGGTCATGACCACGGCGCAGCGAGCCCCGCGATGACAAACGCCTCGCTCAGCGAGGGTGAAGTGAAAAAAGTGGACAAGGATCAAGGCAAGATCACCCTCAAGCATGGTCCGATTGAAAACATGGGCATGCCGGGCATGACCATGGTGTTCCGTGTGCAAGACGCCAGCATGTTGGATCAGGTCAAGGCAGGTGACAAGGTGCGTTTTCAGGCCGAGAAAATGAATGGCGCGTTGATGGTTACCAAGTTGGAAATGGCTAAATAAATACTGTGTAGCGGTGCAGTCGTCTGCGTCAAAATGCGATTGCTCGCGGTCATCAGGTCGTATTCCAGATGCCGCGTAGCTCCGCAGGATGGGTGCCGATTGATTTATTCATCCGGGTTGGAAAACGAGGCGGATGACAACAAGGGGGTTGAAATGGATGTGAAAATTGTGGCAACCAAAGTATGTAGCCATTACCCGGGACTTCTAAGCGAACTCAAGGATATGGGGGTTATGTGCGAGGTGTTGTTCGTTGAAGAGCACCCTGAAATCGTTGAGCTTCATGTTATTCGCCATTCACCCAATCTGATGGTGAACGGTAAGGTGGTGTTTCGGAGACAGCCTACGCCGCTCGAGTTGCGAAACTTCTTCGGCAAACCTAAATAGAGCATCTTTCAAGGTGAAGTATGATGGCATATAAGATATGTAGGTCGACTTATCTTTGTGTGATCGTTTTGCCGGCAACACTGCTTAGCCGCTCTGCCTTGGCAGATGACGTTCCCCAGACATGCTACTTGCGTGAAAAGAAGGCAGTAGGGATTTGATCGGTCGGTGACAACCTGTCGTGAATGATGGAATCGAATAAGCCTATCTATGTTCGATAACGCACAGAACTACTTGGCCTGTCAGCGTAAACATAACAACGTAAACCTTGAATTTTTAGGTTTTGTTTGTGGAGAAGCACCCGGACGTGGTCGTGACTTACGACATTCGGCACTCACCGAACCTCCTTGTGAATGATGAAATTGTTTTTCGGGGGCAACCATCAGTGCTTGAGTTACGGCAAGTTTTCAGCAGGAGCTGATTGACGATCAACAAAGGAGACATTGCGATGCGATATGTGATGAACAAGCTTCGATATCTTGCTCCGGCCTTGCTGGGAATGGCCGCAGCTTCAAGTCATGCCTATGCGGAGGAAGGTGACTATCAGACTTTGCAAAACGAAGTCCAGGCGCTCAGGCAAGAGCTGATTGAAATGCGCGCCATCCTGAAGCAGCAAAACGCGTCGAGCGCGTCGCAGGAAGAGGTCAAGAGTTTGCGGAAAGAAGTGGAGGCAACGTCGCGTGAGCAGTCTTCAGCCGCAAATGCCGACACGGTGGCGCACATTGCCGGTTATGCGGCCGTGGGTTTGACTGACCGCAGCAGTAACGGAAGTAGTGCTTTCAATAGCGCGAGCTTTAATCCCATTTTTCATGTTTTGTACCGAGACATCGCACTGGCAGAAGCAGAGCTCGAGATTAAGGCTGCCCCGGGCGGGACAACCGAGACCAAGCTCGAATATGCCTCCATAGATGTTTTTCTCAACGACTACACCACGCTTGTGGCGGGCAAGTTTCTGAGCCCGTTGGGCTATTTCCGGCAGAACCTGCACCCGGCCTGGATCAATAAATTTCCATCCATTTCCCCCGGCTTCGGCGAGGGCCAAGCCGCACCCTCAAGTGAGGTTGGCCTTGGCGTGCGGGGCGGGTATCCCTTTGGCGACGGAAAAAAACTGAAATATGCACTCTATATCGGCAACGGCCCTGAGTTGGAAGTGGAGTCAGGTGAAATCCATCGCATTGAAAGCGACGGTTATACGCGTGATGTCGATCGCCGCAAGGTTGTAGGCGGCCGCATCGGATTTGTTCCATTACCCAAGCTTGAGCTTGGGATTTCAGCCGCCGGTGGCGGCGTTGGCATCAAGGGTGAATCGGATCGCAGTTATCGCGTGTTGGGTACAGATGCCAGCTACCAATGGAAACAATTCGACCTTCGTGCCGAATACCTCAGCCAGCGGGTAGGTGATCTGGCGACGAGCACCGCACCGCAAGGTGGCACATGGAAAGCCTGGTACGGCCAGGTGTCCTACAAGTTGCTGCCGACAAAACTGGAAGGTGTGGTGCGTTATGGCAAGTTCATGTCGCCGCAAGCCGACCAGCGGCAGGAGCAATGGGCCTTGGGCGTGAACTACCTGTGGGGCCCCAACGTGATGGCAAAGCTTGGGTATGAATTTAACCAGGGCCTTGCGGGTAAAGCAACTGATGCCAACCGCTGGTTGTTGCAGTTTGC